>CALFPM010000059.1 GCA_937919155.1 uncultured Clostridia bacterium | reverse complement strand
GCAGTAAAGTACTTTGGATCTATACCGAGATGCGACGCATAACCGCCATTGAATCTTTCAAAGGGAAGCTTCATATTTGAAAGCATTCTGAAGCCGAGACCGTTTTCAGCACTTCCGTAAAGCGGGTCAACACCGTAACCGAGCATATCTCTTGAACGTCTGCCGTCGGGTGTTGCACCAACCCAGTAGCCATAGAGCAGATGGGTTGAGGGTGAACTGAAATCGGGTCTGAATGAATTGCCGAGATAATTCTTGGTTGATGAAACAATATCCGCAACTTTTGAAGCAATTTCGCCTGCTTCACGGTCAACGCCCTCAATATTGTTGCCGAATTTATCTGCCGAAAGAAGGAATTCTCTCAAATCTTCGTAACCCGCAAAATTCGCCTTAAGAGCATCAACAAGCTTATCGGAATCTTCAGGTCTTTCCGCAAGAAGCTTATCAATTGCAACAAAGCTGTCTGCAATAACGGAAACACCGTGAATAAGGCATCCGCTTCCGTTGTATTCGGTTCCCTGAGCATTGATATCTCTTGCATCGATGCCGTTTTCAAGACCGCCCATAACGCATGAAAGGAAAGGCACTCTCTGGGTTGAAAGAGCGGCTGATGCACCGTTTGCAGCTTCACCCATTGCGGCAACAAAACGCTCAACATTTGCCCAGAATGCTTCACGCACATTTTCAAGCTTACAGGGTTCAACATCAACAAGCTTCTCGCCTGTGATTGTTGAAACACCGCCTGTAAGAGTCATTTCAAGTATCTTGGGAAGATTGAGCCAGCTGTTGGTTGTGTTTCCGTTATCCTTACCCATAATAAGAGGCTCCTGACAGCCTGCAATGGAAATATCGGAAAGGTCACAGTCTGCAACGCCCTTTGATGAAAGCACTGTGAAGAGAGAATCATCATTGAAGAATGACGGTGTAAGCGCACCGGGAGTGAAAAGGAATCTGCCCATTTCTTCATAAAGCTTTGCGGGAGTATTTTTATGAAGCTTAACCGAAAGGATAGGCTGAGGAAGATTCATATCATAATATGCATCCATAAGAGCATAGCTTGAATCATTGGTAAGGTCATTGCCGTCAATATCGCGGCCGCTTATGATAATATTCTGCGAAATTGCCCAGCTTCTGTCCGCAACATTGAAGAAAACAAGGAAATGCTTGAAGAAAGCAGCTGTTGTGTCACGGTCAAGACCGTTTCTGTAAGGCTCAAAAATTCTGTCGGCATTGCCAACCGAAAATGCAAAGGGATTGGGGGTCTGCTCAAGACACATAATCTGCCACATAATAATGAATGCCTGAATTGCTTCGCAAAGATTTTCCGCACCGTTCTCGGGCACCTTGCGAAGAGTCTTTTCCATTATTTCAAGCTGAGTCTTTCTCTCTGCAGATGCGGTTTCAGCCTGCTCTGCTGCAAGGTCAGCATATCTGTTTGCAAGGATAATTGTGCTTTCAAGGGCGATTCTGAATGCCTTGTAGCCGTTACCCTCTTTGCCCTCAATCTTTTCGATCATTGCCTTAACGCCGTTTTTGATTGCGTAACGCATATCGGGAATAAGATGACCCGTAACCTGTTCAAAAAAGAAAATAACTTCCTTGGTGTAGCATTCATTTTTGCCATACACTTCACCAAGCTTTACCGCATATTCGCACTTCGCAAATTCGTCTCTTGCGGCGGCAATTCTTTCCGCCGTGAACTCATCATTTGGTTCAATATCACCGAAAACAGCCGCAGGGTCGCAGTAGCCGCTGAATTCCTCAACCTTGAAAGTAGGATTAATCAGAGCGTAGCTTCTTGCGAACGCATCGTCCTGCGTGCCTGCAAAAAGCTGATAATCGCTGATATATATCGGAAGTGTTTTAACAATCTCTCTGAGAATCAGAGCTTTCTTAACTTCTTCATTCTCTCCCTCAAACTCTTTTGCGAGACGAAGCTCAGCCTCTTTTGCAATAAACCAGCCGTCAAGGCGGTTGCCTGCTCTTTTTTCTGCAAAAAGCTTTTTGGCCATTTCTGTAATTTTTACGCTGTCAAGAATTTTATTCATAGCCTTTTCTCCTTATGTTGAAACGGTTTTCAGTCCGTGTCCGTTGAATTTATTTTTGAAATTCATTATTGTTTCGGCATTCACAAAGCCGTTTTCGATTTCATATTTCCCCTGCCACTTGTCCTTACCGTATTCATGATAAGCAAGAAATTCAAACACGGCATTTGAGGTGTTATATTTGACAAAAAAATCAACAAAGCCATCAGGGCAATCATTTACACCGCCCACAACGGGAATTCTGATGTGAATTTGTCTCCCGTCTTCCAGAAAATACACTATATTTTCTTTGACGGATTTGTTTGATGCACCAACCCACTTCATATGCCGTTCATCATCATAATGCTTGAAATCGATAATAAGATAGTCTATGTATTCAGCCATATCACGAAGCGCGGCAAATGAACCGTTTGTTTCAACAGCAGTATGAATTCCGCCAGCTTTAAGCATTTTGAGAAGTTCCGCAAGCTCATCTGCCTGCATACAGGCTTCACCGCCGGTAAAGGTAACTCCTCCACCGTCAAAAAACATCATTCGGCTTCGAATTATCTCGTCATATATTTCATTAATGTTTATGTCCTTTGCCTTGGGGTTATCGGACGGAATACTGTCTGCATTTGAGCACCACTTGCAGGCAAAATTACAGCCCTGAAGATGATAAACGAGGCGGTTTCCGGGGCCGTCCTGAGAATAGTTGAACCCCTTTTGCAGAATTTTCATCGCACTCCCCCTTTTATCATATGTTACATATAATATTACAATTTTATATGTAAACTGTCAATAAAAAATTATAATATTGA
>CALFPM010000058.1 GCA_937919155.1 uncultured Clostridia bacterium | reverse complement strand
ATCATACTCCAGACTGATTGTAAAGCCTAAAACTTGAATGACAGCTTTGTGAGTATCAAATATTCTTCCTCGGATTGCATATTGAAAATGTTTATCGCCTTTGTTAATAAACTCTCTTTTATCTTCTGTTTTCTTAATTTTAATAATGTCATTATTGTTAAAGAAGGGGAAATTTTTGACGGCGTTTTGTCGGAGCATACTCAGTCCGTTACCGTCAGATTTGCCGCCAATGCACGGGGCAAGGCGCTTATGGGCGGCACAATTGAGGTTGATGGCAATGAAATTCCTCAAAACGGAGTTGTGCTGACAATCGACAGAGAGATACAGCGTATAGCCGAATCGGCAATTGATGCATCGGGGGCGGAATGTGCCGCCGTTGTTGTGATTGAAATTGAAAGCGGAGCCGTGAAAGCGTGTGTGTCAAGACCTGCATTCAATCAGAATGATATTGCCGCAAGCCTCAATGATAAAAATTCTCCGCTGATAAACCGCGCGTTTCTGCCTTTCAGCGTTGGCTCGGTGTTCAAACCCGTTGTTGCGGCATCGGCAATCGGAAGCGGAATTGAAAATTTTGAATATTGCTGCACGGGGAGTGTGACTCTGAACGGAGTGACATTCAACTGCCACAAGAAAGACGGTCACGGTGTGATTGATATGCAGGGCGCGGTTGCAAATTCCTGCAACACCTATTTCATATCACTTGCAAACCTCACGGGTGCAGATGAAATTACAGATACCGCAAAGGATTTCGGGTTCGGAAGTGAAATTGCCTTTGCAGAGGGGATGAAATCATCATCGGGCAATCTGCCGCAGAAAGATGAACTAGATTCAAAAGCGGCGGTTGCGAATATTTCATTCGGTCAGGGAAGCCTGACGGCAACTCCCGTTCAGATATGCTCAGCCTTTGCAACAATCGCAAGGGGAGGAGTGCGTGTTCAGCCTTATCTCATTGAGGGGCGGATTGATGAAAACGGAGAGTATATACAGGTGAAGAACTACGGTGAACGCAGACAGATAATTTCCGCCTCAACGGCGATGCTGCTGCAGAAATTTCTGAAAGCGGTTGTGACCGAGGGAAGCGGCAAAAGGGCGAAGAGCGATTATGTGACTTCCGCGGGCAAAACTGCCACTGCGCAGACGGGAAAGACCGAAAACGGCGAAGAAATTTACAATGCATGGTTTGCAGGATGGTTTCCTGCGGATGAGCCGAAATATGCCGTTGCCGTTCTGCGTGAAAACGGCGGAGAGGGCGCGGTGAGCTGTGCGCCTGTGTTCAGAGAGATAGCGGAAAAAACGGCAGAAATACGCGTTTATAATTCCAAAAAGAAACAATAAAATATTTTTAAAATTATTTGAAAAAATTTGAAAAAAACCCTTGACAAGTGCGTATGGGTTTGCTATAATAGCAAACGTTCCGAGCGAACAAGATATGCGAGAGTGGCGGAATCGGCAGACGCGCACGTTTGAGGGGCGTGTGGTAATCCCGTACGGGTTCAAGTCCCGTCTCTCGCACCAGGAGGATTCCGCAAGGAGTCCTCTTTTTTTACCAATTTCATATGCGGGTATGGCGGAATCGGCAGACGCGCTAGATTCAGGTTCTAGTCGGGGCAACTCGGTACAGGTTCAAGTCCTGCTACCCGCACCAAACAGCAAAAATCCGAACCTTATGCCAATTGGCAAAGTGTTCGGATTTGTTCTTTTTCTGAAATGATAACTGATTTGAAGTTATCATTGTTTTATTAAATCTAAAACCTGATTTATATTTTTCTTTCCGAATGTTACATTATTATCATTGATAACAAGACACGGAACACTCATAACGTTATATTTTTTCTTCAGTTCACCGAAATGCTGAATGTCATAAGCTTCCGCACGGATATTCGGGTTGAGTGCTGCAATCCGCTGACAGGCTATGACCAGATCGGGGCACATCGTGCAGGATAAAGACACCAATATTTTCATATCTGCAGATGTTTTTATATTTTCAATCTCCCGTTGGGTCTGTTCTTCTGTTTTCTGACCAGGTCCTGCGGCGTTATAAAGTCCGAGCACAAATGAAGTGAACTCATGCCCCGAGGGAACACCGTGAAAGGCAATGCCTGTGTCATTCCCGTCATCAAGAAAAACACGGACACAAGGCGCACCGTTCGTTGTGCCGTTGCTCTCGGCAACCGTTACTGTCAGCTTGTCCGTAAGTGCCGCAAGATTTGTCATGAATTTTTTCAGCTCGTCAGAAACAGGGCGATTGTCCAGATAAAGTTTTAACATCAGGCTGCGCTGCATTTTGCCGAACACGCCTGCGAGCTGTTGCTTCATATCTGCCGTAAAGGCTTCATCGGAATTGTCGGAAACATTTTCATCTGCAACAGGTGATTCTTCAATGTTCTTTGCTTTCGGCTGTTTGGCATAAAGTCCCGTTTTCTGCTGTACGGTTGCAACATACTTTTCAAGTTCTGTTGCGGCAAGAGCGCCGTCACCTGTTGCGGTGACAACCTGACGGAGAGGTTTTATGCACACATCTCCTGCGGCATAAACACCGTCAATATTTGTTTTCAGTTCCGAATCGGTAACAATATATCCGTGTTCATTGAGTTCGATTATATCTTTTACCGCTTCTGTGTCGGGAGAGTAGCCTGCAAACACAAACACTCCGAAAAAATCTCCGCTTTCTGCACGGTGTTCTGTTATTTCACCGCTCTTTGTATTTTTATACCGAATATAATTCAGACCGTTTTCGCCTGACACTTCTTCAACTACAGTGTTGGTGATAACGGTTATTTTTTTGTGATTTTTTGCTTTATCCGCCACGGAAGCGGCACAGGTGAAGTCCTCAGTGCGCACCAGAATTGTCACATGTCGGGCGAACTTGGTTAAAAACACGCTTTCTTCAGCGGCAGCGAAACCGCCGCGCCTTCGGGAAAATTCTGCAGTCCGATGCCGATTGCGATCGTGATCGCGCCCATTAGGCTTTCGGTACTTAAAACTCCGTTTTTGAGGACTCCGAAAGCCACTCCGACCGCAAGCCCCTCGGGGATATTATGCAAAGTCACCGCAAAAAACAAACGCATTGCCTTTTTATTGTCTTGGTCTTGCTTGCTTTTGAGTGGTGAATATTTATCGAGCGCAACCAAAAACAAACCGCCCAGCATAATCCCTACCGCCGCGGGCACGAATGAAAAGTTTCCAAATTTTGATGATTGTTGCATAGACGGTATGAGCAAAGACCAAACGGATGCAGCAATCATAACGCCCGCGGCAAGCCCGAGTAAAAACCTATGCACGCCTTGCGGAATTTCCTTTTTAAAACAAAACACGACCGCAGCGCCAAGCACGGTCATAAAAAATACGAATGCAAAACCTATAATGGTTATCCCCACGTTCCCCATCGTATATCCCCCGTTTTTTCATAAGAGTACTATTACATTATATGAAAAAACGAGTTTAACTGACACGAAAAAAAGCCCGCAAGGGGCTTTGATTATTTCGCGTCGGGGTCGTACACTGCAATATACGGTAAATTTCTATAATATTCTCCGCAATCCAAACCGTAACCGATAACGAACTTGTCGGGAATTGTGAAAAGCGAATAATCCGCTTTAAAATCCACCAAACGGCGATCAGGCTTATCCAGTAAGGTTACGACTTTCAAAGAAATGGGATTTCTTTCTTTTAAGAGTTTAACGATATCGTTGAGCGTTCTACCCGTATCGATAATATCTTCGACGATAATCACGTGATAATCTTTCAACTCTTGGTCAAGATCCATCGTAATTTTCACAACGCCCGTAGAAACCGTGCCCTGATAATAACTTTTTGCACACATAAAGCCGATTTCGCAAGGTACGGTGATCGCACGGCAAAGATCCGCCATAAACACAAACGCGCCTTTTAAAATACTGACGAGCAAAATCGGACGTCCGTCGTAGGAATCGCTGATTTCTTTACCAACTTTTGCAATCGCTTCCTTGATTTGCTTTTCCGTAATAAGTACTTCTTTGATTTTTTTGTTAAATTCTTCTACCGTGTGCATAACTTTTTCCTTGGTGTTAGTAGTAATATTTTAACATTTTACACTTTATTTGTCAATGATTTAAACACAAAAAAAGAAAGTCTATAAAAAGACTTTCTTTTTTTGGAAAGCGGCGATTACCTATCCTCCCGGTAGTAACCTACAAGTACTTTCGGCGTAAAAGAGCTTAACTTCTGTGTTCGGAATGGGAACAGGTGGATCCTCTTTGCCATCATCACCGCTATGGTTATATACACGCGCTTTCGCGCACACATATACTTTTTTATTTAATCTTCTTTCCAAAGACTAACAACTACATAGCAATTTATACGAAAAACATTTTCATATCTTTCTTGTTCGAGCTCGTAAAAATTATAGAATTCTTATCGAAAATACTCGTATACTCAAGCTCTCTCTCTTTCGAGATCAAGCCCTCGACCTATTAGTATCGGTCAGCTATTACATTACTGCATTTACACCTCCGACCTATCAACCTTGTTGTCTGCAAGGGGTCTTACCAGCCTATGCTGTGGGATACCTTATCTTGAAGCGAGTTTCACGCTTAGATGCTTTCAGCGTTTATCT
>CALFPM010000057.1 GCA_937919155.1 uncultured Clostridia bacterium | reverse complement strand
TTCGATGGCGCGGCGGGCAAATTCGGCGGAATGATTGCGGCTGTCAAAGCAGACAGCAACCCCGCGCTGCGCTCCGCCTTCGGTTTTGTGGATCAGGCGTTTTTTCAGAGGAGACAGTTTTACGGTCGAAGCGCCTGCTACTTCCAAAAACCTTGAAATGTTTCAGCGGTATAATATTATTGCTTACG
This sequence comes from uncultured Clostridia bacterium, assembly GCA_937919155.1. GTDB lineage: Bacteria > Bacillota > Clostridia > Oscillospirales > Acutalibacteraceae > CAG-177. Next base: position 45,735 of record CALFPM010000057.1, on the reverse strand, counting down.
GTGACAATGCAGGGTATATTACGGCATATGACATTGACGTGAAGGGTAAGATTATTGCCAAAGGCACAAGCTTTGACGGAATGCTGACAAGGCGTGTACTGGTCAATTTTGGGGCAAAGGACAGCGTTATGAAAATAATTGACAAAAACGCTGTTTCTCTTGCGGAAGAAAGCAGGCGATTTAGGGCAACCGCTGTTGATTACAATGTTGATGCAGACGGTCTGACTTCGGACATTTTACAGTATCAAAAAATGTCTGATTATATCAACACTGTCGGCCGTGAATCCGGATTTGGGGTGTTCGGCAGAATTAATCATAGCACAAATCTTATCGAATTATACGGCAGATTTGGTGTTAACAGGTCCAAAAATCAAGAAGAGGTCAAGCCTGTTGTATTTTCTGACACTGTCGGCAATGCGGCAGATATAACTTACAGCTACAATTCAGATGCGGAAATTAATGCGGTAATCACCTACTCACCTGCCGAAAAGGATTTTATCAACGCCGTGAATATCGATGATTTCCCTGGCATAGCGCGGAGTGATTGTGCCGTAGCCGTAAGCGGTGTCAAGATAAACATTTTTGCCTGCAAGGTGTTTTCGGGTTTCGGGCAATGACCATATTCCGCCGAAATGCGCCGCAACAACGGGTGCTCCGCCGAATACGGGCAGAACACTTGCAAGTGCCTGCGCCGTGCAGTGAACAGGCTCGGGATATCCGATGTCAAAACCGCAGTGAAAAAGGGTTATCATTCCCAGTTCTGCAATTTTTTCGTATATGGGAAACATCTTTTTGTCATCCGCAAAAAATCCCTGATAATCAGGATGGAGCTTTACTCCTTTGATGCCGTTTGCCTTGAGTCTTTCAAGCTCGTTGAGTGCATCGGGGCTGTCGGGATGCACGCTTCCGAAGGGAATTATGCCGTCAACTTCTTTAAGGGAAATTGCAAAATTATTTACATTTGTCTGCTGGCGGGGATTGGTTGCAATGTTCAGCACAACCGAATAATCAACGCCTTCCGCTCTTTGCAAACCGAGCAGATTTTCCACTGTGCCGCCGTGAAAAGGTCTGGTAATTCCTGAACGCAGGCGGAGTATTTCTATGGTCTTTTCTGCAATTTTGTCGGGGAAACAGTGGGTGTGGAAGTCTATAATCATTTTTTCACGCTTTCGTTTTTGTTGAATTTATATTATTTTACACCCAAAATGCGACCATATCAATAACAAAATATAAAAAAATAAAATAATACTTGATATTTAAAACATTATGTGGTAGAATAACCACAGTAGGATTATGTGTTTGACAAGAGTGGGGCGACCCGCTCTTTTGTTTATGTTCAAATCATTTTTCAGAAAAAGAAAAAAGGAGAATTACCTATGGCTAAAGGAAAAGGCGGCAACACCGTAGCCGCTGTCTGGGAAATTGCAGAGCCTATTGCCGAGCAGCTCGGTCTTGATATCTGGGATATCCGTTTTGTCAAGGAAGGCGCGGATTGGTTCCTGCGTATTTTTATTGACAAAGAGGGCGGTGTCGGCATCACGGACTGTGAGAATATGAGCCGCGCAATAGATAAGCCTCTTGACGATGCAGACCCCATTGAGCAGAGCTACTGCCTGGAGGTTTCTTCCCCAGGAGTTGAGAGAGAACTTACAAGAGAAACTCATTTTGAAGCCTGCAAAGGTGAAAAAGTAATGGTGAAATTCATCAGAGCCGTTGAGGGCGTGAGAGAGTTCAAGGGTGTGCTTGAGGATTTTGACGGCAAGCTGATTACCCTGCGTCTTGAGGACGGCAATGCAATGAGTTTTGAGAAAAAAGAAACAAGCTATATCAAACTTGATGATTTCAGTTTTTGAAAGGAACGGTCGGAAAAATGAAGAACACAGAATTTTTTGAGGCAGTCAGATATCTTGCCAAGGAAAAGAAAATTTCAGAGGATTTGCTTTTTGAAGGCATTCAGAGAGCAATCGTAACCGCAGTTAAGAGAGACTATAACAACAAGGACATCGTTTTTTGCGAAATCGATGCAGAAGAAAGCCTTTTCAGAGTTTTCGTGCGCAAGAATGTTGTAACCGAAATCCTTGATCCCGATGAGGATATGACTGTTGATCAGGCAAAGAGATTCAAGAAAACAGCCGTTGCAGGCGATATCATTGAAATCGAGCTTGAAACCAAGGAAGTAAGCCGTATTGCTGCTGAAAAGGGCAAGCATATTCTCCGCCAGGCAATCAGAGAGGCTGAACACGGCCAGATCAAGGCTGAATTTGAAAACAAAAAGCAGGAAATCGTTACTGCTAAGGTTACAAAGATTGAGCCTGAAACTCTTGATGCATTCGTTGAAATCGGCAAAATCAGCGAAAGACTTCTCAGAAGCGAGCAGCTTCCCACCGATAACTTCAATGTCGGCGATATCATCAAGGTTTATATTGCAGAAATCAGAGAGGCAACAAGAGGCCCCAAGGCAACAATTTCAAGAACACATCCCGGCCTTGTGCGCCGCCTTCTTGAGAGCGAAGTTCCCGAAATCTATGACGGCACCGTTGAGATTATGTCTGTTTCCCGTGAGGCAGGCTCAAGAAGCAAGATTGCCGTTCACAGTGCAGACGAAAACATCGACCCCGTTGGCGCATGTATCGGTCAGAGAGGTGCCCGTGTTAACAAGATTGTTGACCAGCTCGGCGGCGAAAAACTTGATATCGTCCGCTATAGTGAGGACCCTGCACAGTATGTTGCGGCAGCACTTGCTCCCGCAGATGTAATTTCAGTAACAGTTCTCAGCGAAGAAGAGCGTTCCTGCAGAGCAATCGTTCCCAACAGCCAGCTTTCACTTGCAATCGGCAACAAGGGTCAGAATGCACGCCTTGCCGCAAAGCTCACAGGCTGGAAAATCGATATCAATCCCGAAACAGAAGAACCCGTTATCAATTTTGACGAATAATAAACATTCGCAAAGGAATAACCTATAAGGAGCTGAATTATGCAGACCCGTCGTGTACCAATGAGAAAATGCACAGGCTGTAATGAAATGAAGCCTAAAAAAGAGCTTGTAAGGGTTGTCAAAAGCCCTGAAGGCGAAATATCACTTGACCTCACAGGCAAAAAAGCGGGCAGAGGCGCATATGTGTGCCGCGATGCCGAGTGCCTTGCCAAGGCAAGAAAAGCAAAAAGGCTTGAGAAAGCATTCTCCTGCGCAATTCCTGACGGCGTGTACGAGAGAATGGAGGATGAGCTGAAAAATGAATGATAACCCTAAGCTCCTCTCACTTCTCGGAATGTGCCGCAGAGCAGGAAGATTAAGCTGCGGACACGATGCAGCCATCGGCTCTGTCAGAAGCAAAAGCGCAAAGCTTTGCCTGCTGAGCAGCGATTCATCTCAGCGGCTGAGAAAAGAGATTGAGCGGGAAGCAACCTTTGACGGCAGGGATATCCCCGTCAGAATGCTTGCTTCAACAATAGACGAAATAGGAAAAGCCACGGGTCTCAAATCCGCGGTGTTAACTGTCAATGACGAAGGCTTTGCAAAAACCATGCTTGGACTTCTGAACACAACAGAGGAGGTTAATCTATGATTAATAAATACAGAGTGCACGAAGTTGCTAAGGACTTCGATATGAAAAGCAACATAGTTGTTGATTTGCTGGCAAAATATTTTGACGGCCAGAAAAAGCATATGACAGCTCTTGAAGAAGATGAGCTGGATATCATATTTGATACCTTTACAAAGGAAAACGAGGTTGCAGACCTTAACGAATACTTTGAGTTTATGCCTGCCGCACCCAAGAAGGCAAAGGAAGAAAAGGCTGAAGAGCCTGCTCCCGAGGCAGAGGTAAAGGCAGAGCCTGCACCCGAGAAGAAGGAAGAGAAAAAGGCAGAAAAGGCTCCCGAAAAGAAGCCTGAAAGAAAGCCTGAAGATAAAAAGCCTGCTCCCGAAAAGAAAGAGCAGAAGCCTCAGCAGCAAAAGCCTGCTCAGCAGAGCAAGGGAGACAAACTTCCTCCCATGCCCAAGAAGCAGAACAAGCCCGAAGTAAAGGAAAAGGACAACAAGCCCATGCAGTCCAGAACAAAGGGCGAAATGAGAACCATTGACACCCGTGCGGACAATGTTGACCTTGAAAAGTATAACGAAAGATATGAAAATATCGCACCCGAAAACAAGACAAAGCAGCACGAGGGTGCAGCCAAAAAGCAGAAGCTCAAGCAGAAGAGCCAGCAGTACAGAAAGCAGGGCGGTATGCGTTCATCAAGACGCGAAACCGAGCAGGAAAGACTCAAGAGAATTGCTGCCGAAAGAGCAAAGAAGCCTCAGATGCTTCTCAAACTGCCCGAGGAAATCACTGTCGGCGAGCTTGCAGCAATGCTCAAGATGACAGCTGCAGAAGTTATCAAAAAGCTGTTTATGCTCGGTCAGATGGCAACCGTTAACGAAGTTCTTGACTATGACACCGCTGCAATCGTTGCAGAAGAACTCGGCGCAAAGGTTGAAAAAGAAGTTGTTGTTACCATTGAAGACAGAATCATTGACGACCATGTTGACGATGAAAGCGAGCTTATCACAAGAGACCCCGTTGTTGTTGTTATGGGTCACGTTGACCACGGTAAGACTTCACTTCTTGACGCAATCAGAAACACATCCGTTACCGCAACGGAAGCAGGCGGTATTACTCAGCACATCGGTGCTTACAGAGTCAACATCAACGGCTCAAGCATCACTTTCCTTGACACTCCCGGTCACGCAGCGTTCACATCAATGCGTCTGAGAGGTGCAATGGCAACTGATATTGCAATCCTTGTTGTTGCCGCTGATGACGGTATCATGCCCCAGACAATTGAGGCTATCAACCATGCAAAGGCTGCAGGCGTTCAGATTATTGTTGCAATCAACAAGATGGATAAGCCCGCCGCAAATCCCGACAAAGTTCTTCAGCAACTCACAGAATATGAACTTGTTCCCGAAGAATGGGGCGGCGAAACAATCTGCGTTCCCGTTTCAGCACTCACAAGACAGGGTATTGACAATCTTCTTGAATCAGTTCTCCTCGTTGCGGAAATGCAGGAGCTTAAGGCTAACCCCAACCGCTCCGCAAAGGGTGTTGTTATTGAAGCAAGACTTGACAAGGGCAGAGGCCCCGTTTCAACTCTTCTTGTTCAGAACGGTACTCTTAAGTCAGGCGATATCATCGTTGCAGGCACATCAGTCGGCCGTGTAAGAGTTATGGTTGACGATAAGGGCAGAAAGGTAAGCGAAGCAGGTCCTTCAATCCCCGTTGAGATTATGGGTCTTGCAGAAGTTCCTCAGGCAGGTGACGGTTTTGACGCCGTTAACGATGAGCGTCTTGCAAGAGAGCTTGTTGAGCAGAGAAAGTCAAAGGCTAAGGAAGAGCAGTTCAAGGAATTCCAGAAGGTTACTCTTGATAACCTCTTTGCATCAATTCAGGAAGGTCAGCTCAAAGACCTCAATATCATCATCAAGGCAGACGTTCAGGGCTCCGCAGAAGCTGTTAAGCAGAACCTTGTCAAGCTTTCAAATGAAGAAGTCCGCGTTAAGGTTATCCACAGCGGCGTTGGCGCAATCACAGAAAGTGACGTTATGCTTGCAAATGCATCAAATGCAATCATCGTTGGCTTCAACGTAAGACCCGATAACGTTGCATCCGAAGTTGCAGAGCGTGACGGCGTTGAAATCAGATCATACAGAGTTATTTACGAGTGCATCGAAGAAGTTGAGGCTGCTATCAAGGGTATGCTTGCACCCAAGTTCAGAGATGTTGATATCGGTAAGGCAGAAGTCCGTCAGGTTGTTAAGATTTCATCAGTCGGTAACATCGCAGGCTGCCATGTTATCAACGGTAAAATCAACAGAAACGCAAAAATCCGCGTAGTGCGTGACGGCTTTGTTATTGCAGAAGACGAAATGGCATCACTCAAGCGTTTCAAGGATGACGTTAAGGAAGTTGCATCAGGCTACGATTGCGGTATCGGTCTGAGCAAGTTCAACGATATCAAGGAAGGCGATATCTTTGAAGCATTCATCACAGAGGAGTACAGAGATTAATGGCAGGATACAGAATTGACAGAGTGTCCGAAGATATAAGGCGCGAAATCGCCTCAATTATGCGCGAGCTTAAAGACCCCAGAATTCAGGGAATGCTGACCGTTGTTAATGTTGAGGTCAGCTCGGATGCCTCATTTGCGAAGGTTTATGTCAGCGCAATGGAAGGCATTGAAACTGCAAAGCTTGCCGTTAAGGGTCTCACAAGCGCAACGGGATATATCCGCAGGGAAGTGGGCAAACGCCTGCACCTGCGCCACACCCCCGAGCTTAAATTTGTTGCCGATGACTCCATTGAAAAGGGTATGGGCATTGCGAAAATGCTTGGAGATATTACTTCAGACACTAATGAATAATAAGGAGCGTTGATCATGAGAATTGACCTTCGCGAAACAGCTGAGTTGCTTCAGCAGTCCGATAATATATTGCTTTTGTGCCACGCTCATCCCGATGGTGACACCCTTGGCAGTGCAACCGCCCTTGCCCGCGGACTTTCCGCAATGGGCAAAAAGGTTAAGGTTGACTGCGGTGACCCCATTCCCAAGGATTTTTCCTTTATGTTTGAGGGTCTTGAGCAGGCGGAATTTGAGCCTGAGCTTATTGCCGCCATTGATGTTGCGGACACAAAGCTTCTCGGCAGAGAGTTTGAGGGCAGGTATCAGGGCGGAATAGACCTGTGCATTGACCATCACGGCTCAAATCTGCTTTATGCGGACAAAGTTTGCCTTGAAGCTGAATCGGCATCAACGGCAGAAATGATATTTCAGCTGCTTAAAATAATGAATGCGGAAATTACCCCCGCGGTTGCGTCCTGCCTTTTCACAGGCGTTTCAACTGATACGGGTTGTTTCAGATTCTCAAACACAACCGTAAGGACGTTTGAAATTGCCGCGGAGCTTGCAAAACTCGGTGCGGACACTTACAATATAATTCAGGTGTTTTTTGAAACAAAAACAAAGACCTTTGCTGCGCTTGAAAGGCTTGCACTGGACACAATGCGCCTTTATTTTTCCGACCGCTGTGCACTTATGTGCGTAACTCAGGATATGTATAAGAAAAGCGGCTCTGACGAAAGCGAGGTTGACAGACTTGCCAACCTGCCCAGACAGATTGAGGGCGTGCTTGTCGGTGTTACAATGAGAGAACTCAAGGACGGCAGTTTCAAGGCATCTGTGCGCACACACGGCGACATTGACGCCTCCGCAATCTGCAAAAGACTTGGCGGCGGCGGACATATGGGTGCCGCAGGCTGCACTCTTTACGGCACAAAGCAGCAGGCAATCAACTCTCTGCTCAAGGAAATTCAGGCGGAGATTGATGCATTTACCATTGATTAAAAAAACGGCAACTCTCACGGGTTGCCGTTTTTATGAGTGCAAAATGCAAAGAGCAAAGGGCAAAGTTAAGGGGCGCTTCGCTCCGATTATTATGAAATAACAAGGTTCTCGAGCATCGTAGTGCGAGCGATTCTTATATTCAGCAGACAACATTTAAAATGGATACGGGTGAAACCCGTCCTACACTTTGCACTCTGCACTTTGAACTTTGCACTTAAGATACGGCGTAGCTCTATAACTATTTATTATTTACTATTATTCACCTGCAAAGAAAGGATAATTATGACCGGAATAATTCTTCTTGATAAACCAAAGGATATAACCTCGTTTGGTGCGGTTGCAAGGGTGCGCCGTATCTGCGGCGAGAAAAAGTGCGGTCACACGGGTACTCTTGACCCCATGGCAACAGGTGTTCTGACCATAATGCTTGGCGGTGCAACAAGATTCTGCGAGCTTTTGCCCAGCCACGACAAGGCGTATATCGCCTCTTTTCGCCTTGGCACGGTAACGGATACTCTTGACATAACGGGCAAGGTGCTTGAAACAAGAGAAGTGACTGCCACTGCAGAGCAGGTGAAAGAGAAAATCAAGGGTTTTGTGGGCGATATCAGCCAGCTTCCGCCTATGTATTCTGCGGTTTCCGTCAACGGTCAGCGTCTTTATGACCTTGCAAGGCAGGGCATTGAGGTTGAGCGCAAAGCGAGAGAGGTAACGGTGTTTTCGATTGATGTGCTCAGCGAAAATGAGCAGGCAGGCGAATATGAAATTGCCGTTGAATGTTCATCAGGCACTTATATCCGCACTCTTATTGCGGATTTGGGCGAAGCGCTCGGTTGCGGTGCGGTGATGACGGATTTGCGCCGTACAAAGGCAAACGGCTTTGATATTTCAAAGGCGGTAACCCTTGAAAAGCTTGAGGAAGCAATGAAAAACGGTGAGATTGAAAATGTGCTTATTCCCGTTGACAAAGCCCTCGAAGATTATCCCGTCATAAAGGTTTCCGAGGCGCAGGCAAAGCGATTCCGCAATGGCGGTGAGCTTGACCTTCAAAGGCTGAAATATCCGAGAATGCTCGGCATTTTCAGAGTTTATGACCCCGAGGATAATTTCATCGGTCTGGGTGAAATAGGTACGGGCGACAGCCTGACCATAAAAAGAGTTTTTGTGGGATAAAAAAATCCCCGACCTTGATTGGTCGGGGATTTTTTTATCTTATACCGTAATTTTCAATTACATAGTCCATATCCTTGTCGCCTCTGCCTGAGAGGTTGATGAGGATTGAGCCGTGGTCCATTGTTTTTGCAAGCTTCATGCCGAATGCAACTGCGTGTGAGCTTTCGATTGCAGGGATGATGCCTTCCATTCTTGAAAGCTTATAGAATGCATCGATGGTTTCTTCGTCATCGATTACATCATACTTGACTCTGCCGATTTCCTGAAGAAATGCGTGTTCGGGGCCTGATGAGGGGTAGTCAAGACCGCTTGCAACGGAGTAAACGGGAGCGGGCTCGCCGTTTTCGTCCTTAAGCATAATGCTGTTGAAGCCGTGCATAATGCCCTCTGTGCCGTACTTGAGGCTTGCGGCGTGGTCGCCGAGTTTGGGGCCTCTGCCGAGAGGCTCAACACCGTAAATATCAACGGGGTCGTTAAGAAAACCTGCGAAAAGACCTGCCGCATTTGAGCCGCCGCCAACACAAGCAACGATTGCGCTGGGCAGATGACCTGTCATTTCAATGAACTGGTCTCTTGCTTCAATGCCGACAATGCTCTGGAAATCACGCACCATCATGGGGAAGGGGTGAGGGCCGAGCACCGAGCCGATGCAGTAAATTGAGTCTTTATATTCCTTGCTGTATGCGTCAAATGCCGCGTCAACAGCTTCCTTGAGAGTCTGAAGTCCGTGAGTAACCTCAACAACATTTGCACCGAGAATCTTCATTCTTGCAACGTTGGGAGCCTGCTTTTTGATGTCAACAGAGCCCATATAAATATCGCATTCAAGTCCGAAGTAAGCGGCTGCTGTTGCAAGGGCAACGCCGTGCTGACCTGCGCCTGTTTCGGCAATAACCTTTTTCTTGCCCATGTACTTTGCAAGAAGTGCTTCACCCATGCAGTGGTTGAGCTTGTGTGCGCCTGAGTGGTTAAGGTCTTCACGCTTTGCGTAAAGCTGAACCTTGCCGCCGAGAGCATCTGAAAGTCTTTCAAGATGGGTCACGGGAGTGGGTCTGCCCTGAAATTCCTTGCGGATTCTGCGAAGCTCGGCAATGAACTTTCTGCTCTGGCAGATTGAATAGTAAGCCTCGGTGATTTCCGCCATGGCGGCTTTCAGTTTATCATCGATGAAAACTCCGCCGTATTTGCCGAAATATCCGTCTTTATCGGGGTAATTGTTAAAATAAGTATCAAAATCAACATTATTAATTTTCATTGTGGTTTCCTCCTGAAAATAAAAATAAAAAATCCCTGACAGAATTGGTATCTGTCAAGGACGAATAAGCTGTATTCGCGGTGCCACCTTGATTCACGGCAATGCCGTGCGCTTTGCAGGATACTGACATATCCCCGGCAACTAACGCATGCCCTCGCGTTGCAGAATACTCTGCGATTGCTCGCATTTGACTGCACCCTCAGCGGCCCATTTGACGAATTGTTTCTTACCTGACTCTCAGCAACGCAGGCTCTCTGTGAAGGCATCAACGCCTTTATTTCCGCTTCAACGGTTTGACTTATTAATTTTTCTGTATTATATCACCGCGGAATAATATTGTCAAGCGGTAATTTATGACTCGCTGATGAATTTCAGAGGGTTAACTCTTTTGTATCCGTTGCGTCCGCCCTCAACTCTGACCTCAAAATGCAGGTGGGGAGCAGTGGTGTTGCCTGTGTCGCCAACGATTCCGATAACCTGACCCTGCTCAACGATATCGCCCTCTTCAACAAGAATGTTGCTTGAATGGGCGTAAAGGGTCTGCACTCCGTCACCGTGGTCAATAATGCAGTAATTGCCGAAACCTGTGTTCCATTTACCGTCATTATAAGCGGTAACAACAACACCGTCACGGGTAGCATAAATTGATGTGCCCTCGGAAATGTTGCTTCCGTTTTCGTTATATAAACCGATATCCACGCCCCAATGAGGTGACCCGTCTGAATAGCTGGGATAGTTTGCGATAACCTGTGAATCGGATTCTGCAGGCCACAAATATCCTTTGCTGTTGGGGGAAATCTTGTTTTCTTCGGGCTGTGCGGCTGTTTCTTCTGCCTCTGCTTCCTTTTCGGGCTCTGCAGGATTTTCGGATATCTGCACGGCAGGGAGTTCCTTTATGGGTAAAACAGATGTTTTTAATTCGTTTGCGGGGGCGGGTGCTGCGGCTACAGTAAGCTCAGCGATAACGGGCTGAGCGCTGAGGAGCGCTGCTCTGCTTTCAACGGGTTTGTCGGAAAAGCCAAAACCGAAAACACCCATCAAAAGTGCGAGTATGAGTGAAAAATAACGTTTCATTCAAGTACCTTTTCCTTATTCTTTTTAATCCCAAACTCAAATATAATACCATAAATCATCCGAAAAAGCAATAAAAAATCCATATTTTCACAAAAAGAAAATACAGATTCTTTATATTAAACATATTAAATTGCTTGATTAACGCAAAATAATGTATCCGCAGGCAGGGATTTTTACTGTTTCATCTGCTTTTTCGCCTGTGATAACATTGGTGTAACTGCCGTTAAGGTCTGCGGATTTTTCACTGTCGGAGAAGTTCATCACAAAAATGTGGTCGCCTCTCTTGCGGATTGTGACCCCGTCATCGGCTGCAATAGCGGTATCCGCGGCAATGCCGATTTCATCGATGAGCATATTGCAGAAATCAGCGGCAAAATTACCGTCATTGCGGAAAGCGGCATAGTAGGCGGTGCCTTTGCCGAATGTATTTTTTGTAACTGCAGGCATACCTGCATAGAAATCCTGCTTGTATTCTCCGAGCACTTCGGCACCCGTTGAATGGATTATGTCGCAGACATGCACAACATCATATTCCTTGCCGCTGAAGGTTGCACTGTTTTTCATTCCCTCGGGAAGTGAATCGGTTTCCTCATTCCAGATGCCGAAAACATTCTTGAGGTTGTTTGCAGGGAAGCCGCCGAGGTAACACATATCGTTGCTGTCAACAAGGCCTGAAAGATAGGTTGCAACAAAGTTGCCGCCTGCATTCACATATTCTTCAATGCGTTTGTCGGTGCCGTCTTTGAGCATATAGAGGAAAGGCGCAATGACAAGGTCATATTTTGAATAGTCCGCGTCCATAGGAATAACATCAACGGAAATTCCTTTTTTATAAAAAGGTGCATACCATTTGACGCACTCATCAATGTAGTTGCGGTTAACATTGTTGAAGCCGCAGAAATGCTTGGTTGCCCAGATGTTTTCCCAGTCGCAGATGACGGCGACCTTGCTTTCGGAATATCCGCCCACAACGCCTGAAAGCTTTTCAAGTACTTCGCCCAGACGGGCAACATCGCGGAAAACTCTTGTGTTTTCGTGGCCGCAATGGTCAACAACCGCGCCGTGATATTTTTCGTGGCCGCCTTTGCTCTTGCGCCACTGAAAATACTGAACACTGTCCGCGCCGTGGGCAACAGCCTGAATCGAGGAAAGCTCCTGCATACCTGAATGGGGGAGCTTGTTCACATCGTGCCAGTTGACGAGGGAGGGTGTGCTTTCCATCATAAAGAAAGGCTGACCGTCCCTCATTGAGCGGAATGCATCGTGAACAAAAGCGGTGGAAAGTGCCTCATCTTCGTTTCTGCCCTTATCCCAGGCAGGGTAGTTATCCCAGGACACCAGATCCATTTTCTTTGCGAATTTCTGATAGTCAATGCCGTCATACATCTTCATGAAATTGGTGGTTATGGGAATGTCGGGCGTGATTTCGCGCAGGGGGGCAATTTCGTTTTCATAGAATGAAATATGGCTGTCGGAAACAAATCTGTTCCAGCAAAGTTTCATTGCAGAAACGTGATTTTCGCCTCTGGCCTTGGGTGAATTTATCTGTGACCAGTCGGTCATTCTGTGGCTCCAGAAACCGTTCCACCATTTGTCGTTGAGTTCTTCAATATCGTTGTGATAGTATTCTCTGACCCAATCCCTGAATGCCTGCTGACAAAGTTCACAGTGGCATTCTCCGCAGTATTCGTTGGAGATATGCCACATTTTCAGAGCGGGGTGGTTTTTGTAGCGTTCAGCAAGCATACGGTTGATGTTGCGCACCTTTTCTCTGTAAACGGGAGAGGTGAGGCAATGGTTGTGGCGAACACCGAATTCGTTGCGTATTCCCGTTTCTTCAACGCGGAGAACTTCGGGGTATTTCTGAGCAAGCCAGGGAGGTCTTGCGCCCGAGGGCGTTGCAAGGATAGCGGAAATGCCGTTTGCGTGGAGCTTGTCCATGATTGTGTCCAGCCACTCAAAGTTATAGACGCCCTCTTCGGGTTCAAGGAGCGACCAGGAGAAAATGCTGACGGTTGCACTGTTGATGTGCGCAAGCTTCATCAGACGCATATCTTCGTCCCATATTTCGGGGGTCTTTATCCATTGGTCGGGGTTATAGTCACCGCCGTGAATGATGAAATCAAAAAATTTCTTTTCCATAAGTTAAATCATACCTTTAATTATATCTTTAATTTTGGGGAAATCGGACAGCGTTTTGCTGTAATGAGAATAAATTACCCTCATATCCTTGTCAACGCCGATGAATGCGCAAAGCTGGAGCGGCTTTTTGCCTTCGATTTTTTCAGAAGTGCCCGTAATCAGATTGAGCAGGTCTGTGCCGATAAGACGGCGGATGTCTTTGCCTGCCATTTCTTCAAACATTCTGTCGCCTGCAATCAGGTTAACCGCACTGTCTGCTTCAAACACATTGTAACGCTCAAAAAGCTTTGCCTCGGGGTCGGCAATAAGCTCAAAGGGATATTTGCTCTGAATGGGTGCGAGGGTTGAGATGTCCGACTGAACAACCGCCTTGATTTCGCATCCCATTGCCTTTGCGGCGGGATAAGCGGCGGCAAGTGCGGTGAGTATATTCTGAGTGACATCGCATTCGTAATATCTTGTGAAAACGATGAGAGCTTTTTTGTCAATCACATCTTCAAGACGGCAGCAGGTGCTCTTTGCGGACTCATAAACAAAGCCGTCAAGCGCAGTGCCAACGGAAAGAGTGCGGCGGTGAGGTCTGCCGTTTTTCTCCCAATCCGCGCGCACGGTTTCAACCGCGTTCTTGAAGCGGGCAAGCATTTTTTCAAGAGTTTCTCTTGCGCAGGCAAGGTTGATACGCTGGAATCCTCTGCCGAGAGGACCGAACATCTCGCCGCCGTCAAGGTATATGTTTGCACCCTCAAGCATATTGCGCAGCTCAATGTGAGTCATACCCAGCGAACGCATATCAAGCCACTGGAGATAGGTGCCTTCGAGGGGATAAACCTTGATTTCGGGGAAGTTCTGCGCCATAAAATCTTCAACGCATTTTGCGTTGTCCGCGATAACGGTGATAAGCTCTTCAAGCCAATCTTCGCATTCGTTGTAAGCGGAGGTGCAGGCGGCATAAGCAAAAATGTTGAGGTGCATCTGCATGTCAAGCCAATTGCAGGCGATTGCTCTTTTTCTCATACTTTCGTTGGGAATGATGATATTTGAGCATTGTATACCTGCAAGGTTGAAGGTTTTGCTTGGTGCGGTGCAGACTGCAATGTTGTTCATCGCTTTTTCGCTGACATTTGCCATAACCGTGTGGCTGTGACCCGGCATGATGAGGTCGTTGTGGATTTCGTCATCGATGATGAAAACTCCGTTGTCAAAGCAGATTTCCGCAACCTTTGCCATTTCTTCGGGCGACCAGACTTTGCCGATGGGGTTGTGGGGATTGCAGAATAAAAGAGCGGTGTTATTTTTATCCTTTGCTTTCTTTTCAAGCAGGTCATAGTCGATTTTGTATTCGCCGTTTTCGTGAACAAGAGGGCAGTAGACGATTTTTCTGCTTGCGGCAACAACCGCCATATCAAAGGGATAATAGACGGGTGACATAATGATAACGCCGTCACCGGGGTTTGTGGTTGCCTCAACAAGCATTTCAAGAGCGGTGATTATGCCGGGAGTCTGCAGAATCCATTCTTTTTTTACTTCGAAACCGTGTCTGCGCTTCATCCAGCCGATAACCGCATCAAAATATGCTTCTGTGGGGTCGGTGTAGCCGAGAATGTTTTCCTCCGCCACTTTTTTCAGGGCTTCCCTTATGGGCTTTGCCGTTGGGAATTCCATATCTGCAACGGAGAGCGGAACAAACTCCGTTGATGAATTTTTTGCTCTGTTCCATTTTGCCGCGCCGCAACCGCTGCGGTCGGGTATGCTTGTAAAATCGTGTTTCATTACTTAGTCTCCTTGGGTATTTCTTGTATGCCATAGGCATCAACAAGTGCTTTGTATTCGTCTTCGCTGACTGCGAGCACTGAGCCGTGGCGGGGTTTAAGGTGATTTACGGAATATGTTGAGCGCTGAACCTGCCTGAAATTTTCAAAATCGCGGGTCATCTGCGCAAAGAATGTGCCTTGGCTGTATTCGTCCATAATCATCATCCACGCATCTGTGCCTGTTATGCGGAACATCGTGCTGCCCTCAACGCCGAACCAGTTAAGTGAGCATATTGTGTAATCCTGATTATAGGGACCCGTCATATTTTTTGACCTGACATAAGCAATTTTCTGGGTCAGGTCTTCTTTGAAATAGAGGTAGTAATAACCGTCTTTTTCGTTGTAAATAATATCGCCGTCAATGCACTGAACATTTCGGGTTTTGCCCGTTTCGGGGTCAACCTCATTCCATCTGCCGAAAAGCACCTGAGGTTCGCTTTCAAAGGTCTTGAAGTCCTTTGTGTATGCATAGTAATGACCTGCGGTGTCATTCTCCGCGGTGGAGTTTGCCCAGTAGACCATATACATTCCTTTTTCAGCGTCCCATAATGCCTGAGGTGCCCAGGCTCGGTTTGTTGTTTCAAACCCCTTGAACTGACGGATATCAATCACCGTTTCGTCAAACCAGTTAATCAGGTCATAGGATTTCCAGGTGATAAGCGCGTGGTTTGAAGTCCATCCCTCAAGAGCGTTCATATCCGTTGCGATTATGTAATAACAGGATTTGCCGTTTTCGTCAACACCGCTTAAAATATAAGGGTCACGGACACATCCCGTGCCTTTTGTCTGCTCGATTATTGCCTTGTTATCGTTGAGGGCGTTGAAATTATAGCCGTCTGTGCTGACCGCAAGATGAATTGTCTGCTCATCAACCTCGTTGCCCACAAAATAGCAGAAAACATAGGCACCCTCCGTGCTGACGGCAGGGTAGGCATAATCGTTGAAAATATAGTTGAAAAGAAAATACGGTATCATAACGATTGCCGTGATAAAGCGAAGAAACGATGTTACGGTCATATTTTTTCTCCTTTGAGCTTTTTTATTTCCAGTTGAAAGGTCTTAACATAAAGTCAACTTCACTTTTGTCCTGCGGAATTGTTCCGAATGAAGAAACTCTGTCCATTCCGTGAGCCTTGAATTCATCGTAGAGCCATTCGTTTGCCTGCAGACGCAGGGGATTGAGGAATGAATATTTGCCGATGAACTGGTTTGACTTGAAGTATTCCCAGCTCAGGTTTGCAACCTCAATTTCAAAAAGCTGTTCTTCCGTAACATCCGCATTGAGTGCTTTTTTCCACAGGGATTCAAGCCTCAGGGTGTTGAGGGGTGAATAGAAGCCCGCCTGATAATGCCAGTCAAAGTCAAAAGCGTGGGCGGTTGCCTTTGTCTGTGCGGTCTGAATATCAATGATTTCCTTGATATATGGTGCGGCATCCTCGCCGTAATAAGCGTTCAGGAAGTCCGTCATATGGTATTCAACATCGCAGTCAACATCCCATTGGATTTTGCGCAGAAGATAGTTTCTCAGCTCGTTGAATGCGGAATAATGCCCGTCACCGCAGTTGTAAACATAGCCTGTAATGCCGATGTCGTGCATATACTTCATCGTTGGCTGCATTGTTTCAAAGTTTGAGAAAAACTGAGCGGTGTTGAGGAAATTTATTGTGTAATCATAGATATAAGTCCTGTCCGCAATCTTTGTCCAGTTTGCGAAATCCTGAGCAATGGTGGGTTCGTTATCGCCGAAAAGATTCATGAATGTTTCGTTGCCGTCATGCGCGCCGCATTCCGTGAGAGGATGGCTGCGGCAGGCGTGATGAAGTCCGCAAAGCACGGGAACAACATTTTTGTTGCATCGGAGAGTCAGGTCTTCGGGAGGACGCTCCGTTTCAAGGTAAGCATAGAAAGTGAAGGTGAAATCGGGGAATTCATCGTCAAGGGCATCTGCAAATGCATTGGTGAAAATGATTGTCGGTGCAGAAATACTGCCGTATTTTTCGTAAAGAGCCTCGCAGTTTTCGCAGTGGCAGTAGTTTGAGTTGTCTTTCTGACCGATGTGGATATATTTTGCGCCCTTTGTGTCCGCAAGAATTGCTTTGCGTGCATTTTCAACCGCAACTTCAAGCACTTCGGGGTGAGTGACGCAGACATGGTCGGTGGTGCGTGTGCCATCGGGAAGCTTTGCAAAGTATTCGGGATGCTCGGCAAAAAGTGAATCGGGCACAAGCTTGTCAAAGGTAACATCCCACAGAACATAGGTCAGCGCACCGCCGTGTTCAGCGGCATCATAGTGGAATGAAACGTTCATTTTTGTTCTTGCGCGGTAGGCGTTGCTTGTGCCTGCAGGGTCATTGCGGCGGATTGCAAAAGAAGGCTGAACAATGCGATTTATGTTTGCGTCAATCACAACATCCTTGCTTTCGGGCACAACCTCAAGCTCGGGAGTGAACCAACGCACGCCCAGATAATCCTCAAGCAGGGTATAAACGCCGTAAAGAGTGCCGCGGCTGTCACCGCCTGCAATGAGCAGGTTTGTGCCGTCTGAAAAGAGCAGAAAACCGTCTGCGCCGATTTCCTCGCGGTTAACCTCGGTAATGTTGTCTTCAATTGCCGTTTCGCCGATGATAACGGCTTTTGCGCCGTCTTCAAGCTGACTTTCGCTTATGACAGGCAGAGTTGCACCGCTGATTTTTTTGAGATATGTCTGCATTTCGTTGGCGGCTGTCACGATGCATTCGTCCGCATTATCGCCGATAACGATTGAAAAATCCGATTTTCCGTCCTCGACAATATACATGGGAGTTGCGACCTCGGGTGGGATATAATCACCGCCGCCGTAGCTGATATTGGTGTTAACGGGAATGACGCCTGCAATGAAAAGCAAAACTTCAATTAATGCAAAAAACGCTTTGATATATGTTGCCATAACCATTCCTCCGCAAATTTTATGTTCCCATAGTAGCATATATCATTTTTCTTTTCAAGGACTTCCTTGACATTTAAAGGAAACTATTCTATATTAAAACTATAAGATTTTCGGGAGGAGATTCAATGCTGAATATTATCAGAGCTGCCGTTTCCCTTTTTGTTTCTTTTGAAATACTCATTACGGGTCTTATCGGCGGAGTGAAATTCCAAAAAATTGATATGCCTGAGGTTGAGGTCGGCACTTACGGCAAGTATGTTGACCCCTTTATCGGCACGGGAGGAATTCCCTGGACGGCAGGTATGCTCAGCCCTGCGGCAACAGTGCCTTTCGGCGCAGTCAGGCTCGGCGCAGATACTTCATTTATAGGCGGCGCATATATCGTAAAAACAAACACTTCGGGTTATTACTATGAGCACGGTCACATCAAAGGCTTCAGCCATTCCCGTCTTTCGGGCACGGGTGCGGAGGACTACTGCAACTTCAGATTTGTTCCTCACTCGGGCGATAACAAGCCTGCAATAATGCCCTATTCACACAAAAACGAAACCGCTTCCGTGGGATATTATTCGGTTTATCTGCCCTCGGTCGGCTGCCTTGCGGAAATGACCGCCGATGTGCACACTGGTGTTCACCGCTACACCTTCTACGGCAGCGATGATGCAAAGATTTATATTGATGTTACAAGCGCAGCGGGCAACAGAAGCTCCGACAGCGGCTATGCAAAGTATGATGAGGAAAACGGAGTTATCTCCGGCGGATGTGTGCTTCGCGGCGCATTTTCCGACAGATATGACGGACTCCCCGTTTATTTTGTTGCCGTTGCGGATAAGCCCGTCAAAGCCTGTGAAATTACGGGCGGCGGCACGGATTGCGGCATTGACCTCAATTTCGGCTCGCTCAGCGGCGAGAGCGTTGAAATCAAGGTTGGCATAAGCTTTGTCAGCGAAGAAAATGCAATGCTCAACCTTAAGGCGGAAACAGACGGACTTGATTTTGATGCCGTCAGGAAGAATGCTGCCGATGAATGGGAAAAATCCCTTTCTGTTATTGATGTTGAGGGCAGCGATGAAATAAAAACAGTTTTTTATACTGCTCTTTACCACGCAATGATAATGCCCACAAACTTCACCGATGTCAACGGCGAATATCTCGGCTTTGACAAAAAGGTTGATGTTGCAGAGGGTTACACCTACCGCACGGATATGTCCCTTTGGGACAGCTGCCGCACAACTCATCCCCTCTATACTCTGATTGCGCAGGATATTCAGAAAGATTGCCTTAACAGCCTTGTTGATATGGCGGAAAAAGGCGGCGCATTGCCCCGTTGGCCCATGGGTGCGGGTTATGCAGGCTCAATGATGGGTGACGCGGCAAATATTGTTATTGCCGAAAGTTATCTTAAGGGTATAACGGATTTTGATGTTGAAACCGCATATGAATATATGAAAAAATCATCTGACGGCCCTGTGCCCAAGGTAGGCAGAAACTATGTTGAGCTTTATAATGAATACGGCTATGTGCCGCAGGATATAGCTCCGGGGGATGAATCCGTAAGCCGTTCAATTGAATATGCCTGGGAGGACGGAGCGATTGCAAGCCTTGCGGCGGCTCTGGGCAAAACCGAGGATGCAAAGGTTTATGCGGATAAATCAATGTATTATAAAAATCTCTTCAATCCCGAAACAAAGTATTTCCAGGCAAGAAATTCAGACGGCAGCTTTGTGTGGAATTTCAGTCCGTATATAACCGCTTTTTATGATGCGGTTATGATTAAAAAGTTTGCGGATTGCTACTGCGAGGGCAGTGCAAGGCAGTGGCGCTGGAATGCACTGCATGATATTGACGGTATGATTGAGCTTTTCGGCTCGGATGAATATTTCGTCAGCGAGCTTGAAGATTTTATGGAGGATGCATCCCTTTCAAGGGCGGCGATTGACCCCGGTCACGGCTTCTGGGTGGGCAATCAGCACGATATTCACACTCCTTATCTTTTCAGCAACGCAGGCAGAGCAGACCTGACGCAGAAGTGGGTGCGCTGGACGCTGAAAAACCGCTTCAGCTCCGACATCAACGGACTTGACGGCAACGATGACGGCGGCACGACAAGCACCTGGTACATATTCTCCGCAATGGGCTTTTATCCCCTTGCAGGCACGGATAAATACTGGATTGGCTCACCCAATGTTGACAAGGCGGAAATCACTCTTTCAAACGGCAATGTGCTGAAAATCACGGCAAATAACCAGAGTGACAAGAATGTTTATGTGAGCAGCGTTACCCTTAACGGCGAAAAGCTTGACGGTGTTTATGTTACTCACGAACAGCTTATGGCGGGCGGCGAGCTTGTTTTTGAAATGAGCGCAACACCAGTTAAATAAAACGCTGTATCTACTTGCGTTTTCGGCGTGTTGTGATAAAATGAGTATGTTTTAATTTTAAAGCGGAGGTTATTTTATGCTTAAAATCGGTCTTGTAGGCGTTGGCGGAATCAGCGGCGCACATATCCCTGCATGGGAAGCAAGGGAGGATGCAGAGCTTGTTGCTCTTTGCGATATCCGTCCCGAAAGAATGGAAAAATACGAGGGCAAGCGTCTTTATACGGACTTTGACGAAATGCTGGATAACGAGCAGCTTGATATTCTTGATATCTGTCTGCCCACTTATCTTCACGCAGATTTTGCCGTTAAGGCTATGGAGAGGGGAATAAACGTTATCTGCGAAAAGCCCATTTCTCTTAAAAATGAGGATGTTGAGAGAGTTTATTCAACAGCCAAGAAGAATAATGTTAAGTTTATGGTGGCTCAGGTGCTCCGCTTCTGGCCCGAATATGAATTGCTTAAGGAAATCTATGACACAAAGAAATACGGCAAGCTCCTTTCAGGCACAATGACAAGATTGGGTTGTTATCCCAAATGGAGCTGGGACGGCTGAATGATGGACGAAAAGCGCAGCGGTCTTGTGCCTTTTGACCTGCATATCCACGACCTTGACTTTATGGTTTATGCTTTCGGTATGCCCAAGGTTGCTTATCAGTACCGTTCAAAACTTCCTGACCAGGATTTTGTCAGCATCAGCTATGATTTCGGCGATTTTTCAATCAATTCCGAGGCTTCGTGGTACGCAACCTGCTATCCTTTTACCGCTGAATTCCGTTTTCAGTTTGAGGATGCACTTGTTGCCAACGAAAACGGCAAAATGGTTATCTACTGCAGAGATGATGTTAAAATTGACCTTTCGCAGGATGCCGAGGGCGATACGGGCAGCATCAATCTTCCCAAGAGCGATGCATATGCAAATGAAATCAATTATTTTGCAGACTGTGTTATGAATGACCTGCCTGTTGAAAAGGTTAAACCCGAAGAACTTGCCTGCGTGCTGAATATACTCAATAATCTTTAAAATGAAAACTGCCTCACAAAAAGTGAGGCAGTTTTTTTATGCTTTCTTTTGTTTTTTGAAGTAATGAATTGCAAAAATAATAATTCCTGCGCCGATGATTGGGAAGATTGCCGTCACGAGCATACCTGCCTTAAGACCGATTTGTTCAGCTTCAAGCCCGAGTTTTATGCTCATTTCCGCGGCAAAGGTGCTTACCGCAACTTTGTCAACAACAATTCCGAGAAGCTGGGGCGCAATCGATGCACCAAGGTCTCCGCCTGCCGCCATAAGGGCATATGCGGCAACGCCCAGACCGGGCAGATTTTCTTCCATCATAATCAGCGTTCCGGGCCAGAGCATTGCGGTGAAAAGTCCCGTTAAAATGCAGGCGATAAATGCCGCAACAACATTTGTTGTAAGACCTGCAGTGAGGTAGCATACAGCGGCGCCTATCATTCCGATAAGGAGAATTTTTGCTATGTTTTTGCCGTATTTTGCATAGGCAATTCTTGCAAGACCGAGAAGAATTGCAAACATTGCCATTCCGAGGATGTCGCCAAGGGTTTTGTCAATCTGCAGGGCATTTTCCATATATGTTGAAACCCAGTTTGACATTGCATTTTCCGCACAGCTGCCAAAGAAAATGGAGCCTACGCAGATTGCAAGAGCGAGGGTGCGTCTGCCCGTGCCTTTTGTGTCCGGGTTTGCGGTAACATCCATATCGGGCATGGGTGAGAGCATGAACATAACCGCGGCAATAATGGGAAGCAATGCCCAGAAAACCGTGAGATACATCCAGTTTGCAGTTCCGAAAACACGCAGGAAAAGAGTGCTGACCACAACAACAGTGAACACTCCGAATGCATAAAGCGAGTGGAGCAGGCTCATATCCTTCTGAGGGTTATCGGAGGGGATTGCCGCAATAACGGGGCTGAGAAGCACTTCGGAAAGACCTGCGGAAACAGAGAAAAGCACCGTGCCGATGAGCAGACCTGCATATGCGTGCTCAGGCATAAGAGTGGGTACTGCGGCGTAAATCAAAAGACCTGCCGAAGTGATGAGAGGCATCACCCTGACAACTTTTTTAACATTGAAATACTTTGTGAAAATGGTGAAAATCAGGTCAACCGCAAGCTGTGTGCAGAAGTTTGTGAGCACAAGAGTACCCAGCAGGGTGTAGGATATGCCGTACATATCCTGCAAGGATGCAAACAGCAGGGGCGGCAGGCTGAAAATAGATGACATTGTGAAATACGCCGAGTAACAGGCGAGTTTTGTGCGTTTGAAGTTTTTTGGTTTCATTTCATTCTCCCAATCAGTCAAGTCCGTATTTTGCTCTGGTCTTTTTGCAGAATTTTGCGGAAACAAAGAAACGGATAAACGGAAAAGCGGATTTGATAAGAGCTTCGGGCAGGTGAAGGATGCCCACATAGGATATGCGCTCAAACACAATTTTGAGATGTTTATATATCAAATCAAAGCTTTTTGTTTCCTTGGAATAGTCTTTTTTGAAAAGCTGATTCCAGAGGAAGTAACCCTGCACAACTTTTTTATCCCAATCAGGTGTTTCTGAAAAATTGGGCAGGCGGTTGTAGCAGAAATCGATTTTGCTGTAATCCTTGAGTTTTTTCGGCAGTTTGTATTTGCCGCTGCCGTAGATTTCTTTGCCCACGGGTGAACCGTAGTTATAGCCGTAAAGCAGGAAAGTCGGCTCATTGCCCGGCAGGCTTTTTGCAAGGTCAACGCTGCATTTCAAATCCTCAGCGGTTTCATGAGGCAGGCCTACAATGAAATTGGACATTGAAATTATTCCGACTTCCTTGCACCACTCAAAGGAAGGCAGGATTTTGTCCAGCGGAATGTTTTTGCCGATTCTTTTAATCATTGCGGGACTTCCGCTTTCAATGCCGAAGTCAATCCAGCGGCATCCGCTCGCATATGCGCGCTGCATATCCTCTTTGTTGAGTGCACCGATTCTTGTCTGGAATCCCCAGGTCATTTTGTAGCCAGCTTCATCAAGAGCATCGCACAAATCATAAAGGTCGCTTTTCTTCATAAACGCCATTTCGTCCGCAAGATAAAAGCCGTCAAGACCGTAATTTTCAACAAGGTCTCTGAGTTCCGTCATAAACACGGAAAGCGGTTTGCGGCGGTGGCAGGAGCGGTGAAATTCAATATTATAGCAAAATGAGCAATGGCCGGGACAACCCTTGGAAAGATAAAGATAAAGCAGCTTTTCCGCGCCGTAAAGGTACTGAAAATATTTGGGTATATCAACCATTGACCAGTCGCAGGGCAGGATTCTGCTCAAATCCATAAAATCTCTGTTTTCAGTGCGGATGATTTTGCCGTCTTTCCTGAAAGCAATGCCTTTTATACCGTCAAGGCTTTTGCCGTTTTCAAAGGCATCCGCAAGCTCAAGCCAGGTCATTTCACCCTCGCTGAAGCTGAGAATATCAATGATTCCCGAATCAAAGAAATGCTCAAGAGGAGCCTGGTCGCAGAAAGGACCGCCCCACACAACGGGCACACCCATGCGGTGAACTTTTTTTGAAACATCAACAGCAAATGAAACGGATTTGACCGAGCGCACGGAAACGCCGCACAAATCGGGTCTGAAATCCTTGACAACTTTGGTTACGGAGATATGGGAAACGGAAAGGTCAATGATTTTCACCTCGTGACCTGCCTGCTTCAGATATGTGCCGATGGAAACAAGACCCACGGGCGCGGATACCGCGTGCAGCAGGTCGCTGTTGGTTGGAGTTATCAGAAGAATTCTCATAAAGCACCGTTCCCTTGCTTTGTTTTAGCATAAAATTATAACATATTTTCGTGTCGTTTACAAATAGAGATTTTTTACTCTATTTCATCAAGGTTTGCGCCTTTTGTTTCTTTGACCTTAAGGACAAATATAATTGCGGCAACGGCAACTGCGGGGATCGAAACCGCAAGGCATGCCCACCAGATGGGCATAAGAGTCATACCGATTATGGTTGTCAGGTATCCCACGGCAAGACCGATGATAACCAAAAGACCCTCTGCACCAACAACGGATGCACGGATATCCGTGGGCACCTTTTCGGTCATCATAACGTTCATATAGTCTCTGCCGATCCAGTATGAACCCTGATAAAGACCTGCCAATGAGCCGACAAGATAAGGATTCCATCCGCAGAGAATACCTGCCACAAAAAGGATGTATCCTGCAACGCAGGTTGCGGAGAAAAGAGTAACAGTTGTTTTTCTGCCTGCCTTGTCTGCGATGAAGCCTGAAAGGAAGGTGATTGAAGCGTAGATTACGGGCACCATAAACAGAGCCTTGGTGATGTTGCTTGTGCTCATTCCCGCACGGTGCATTGATGACTCAAAGTAAAGTGCAATTGCAGGCATGGCGGCATCAAAAATGATGTGGGCAATGATAAGCATTTTTGTGTCCTTGTTTGCGAAAATGTATTTCACTCCGTTGAACACACCCGATTGATTTCGCTGAGCTTCCTTCTGCTGCTTTTTGAGCGCTTTTTCTGCCTGTCTTTCTTCGTAAGAACGGGAAAGATAGGTTATCTTTTCATCGATGAAAACCTTTGTGTCCTTGGCAAAAAGCATAACAAGAACAACGGCGGCAAAGCCAATCAGCGCAGGCACAAGAAAAATTTCGCGCCATTTTGTTGCATCGTTGCCCATAAGAATGTCGCGGAGAGTGGGGATGAGAATAACGCCGAGAATACCAAAGCTTTTGAGGAAGCTGTAGATTTTTGCGCGGTGCTTCTGGGGCGCTTCTTCAAGAATATAGATAATCTGAATATCGTGTCCCATAAAGAAGCTGATGATTGCAAAACCAACAAGGAACATTATGTAGCTTGATGAAAGATGAATCACAAGCAGACCCATTGCCATACCAAGGGTTGAAAGCACGAAAAGAGGCTTTCTGCCCCATTTGTCGGCAAGCGCTTTGTAGAACGGAGTGAAAATGCCTAAAACATAGGTGAAAACGCCTATGCCCGAATGGAAAGCGAGTCCGTCTTCATAGGTGTAATATTTGCCCATAAAGGGATTGTTCACAAAGAATTCCGTCACGAACGAGGATTGCACGGTGACGGTCAGATTGCTTGTGACTTCGTCAAGAATGTTGACAACGGCAATGAGCACAAGCAGAATCAAAAAATATTTGCTGCCTGAACTGCGGCTCTGCATTTTGCGGAGCCGTGTGATTTCATTCTGCTCGCTTTTTAAAATTTTTTCTGTAGTTTTCATATGTATCAATCCTTTTTGTTTTCGGCTGAATTATTTTCATTCTGCTGGCTTGCGTGGAGCTTCCTTGCCTCAAAGAAAGCGAAGGTAACGCAGATGAAAGAATAAACCGAGAATATAAGATAAGTCACCGTTTCGGGGTTTGCCTCCAGCATTGTGACATAAAGAGCAATGCCGATTATGCCGTTGATTATCATTAAAAATGTGTATTCAACATAGGCAAACATAGTCAGGAAATAAATCAGAATGCCCAGCACGTTCGTTATACTGTCCAGAAAAACGTATTCCGAGCCGATAAGCGGAAGAACAACCCACAGAATCCCCAGCGCAACAACGTAGCCAACGGAGAGCCATATTCTCTGTTTGTTGCTGAGTTTGCGGAGTTTTGTTGAATGCTCCCATTTGTTTTTATTCCAACGGATGAAGGTCAGAAGCTGGATGGGACAGGAAAACAACAAAGCTGAAAATGCAGAGGCATAAAGGTGGTAATAAGCATAAACCGCGGCGTAAACCAAAGAGTTTATGCTGCCCATAAGGCTTGCAAATCGGTTGACACGGGATTGAAGCATACCGATTACCAGCGAAACATACAGGGGCATAATCAAAGGGAATTTCTGCTTGTTCATTATTCCTGCAACGGTGATAAGCACCGCAGTGCATATCATAAGGATAAAGATGAAAATGTCTTTTTTGGATAATTTTTTCGGGTTTATCTGAGCTTGCAAGTAGTTTCCCTCCTTAAGTCCAGAGTGAGGTAAGCGGAACATAGATTGAGCCGACAACAAGAATTACTGCCACGACAATCAGCACAATTTTGAGAAATTTTTTTAAAATTGCTTCGTCATTGAATTTTCTGATTTCTGAGCCGCACTGAGAGCAGAAATTTTTTTGGTTTACTTTTGCACCGCAGTTTTCACATTTGAGAGTGGCAATTTTTATCCTTGTATATATGTAGACGGGCAGAATATAAAAGTTTAAAATCAGTGCCGTGATTGCCCATAAGCCTGATTTCATATTGTGGCGGCGGGCATCAATGAAAATCAAGAGAGCAAACAAAATGGTGAATACAATAAAAAATATCCACGCAAACATACCGGTTACTATTCCCACAAGCATTGCGCCCATTTTCGCACCTCCCGTTACTTTAACCTTTACATTATATCATACAATCAGAAATTTCTCAACAATAAAATACCCCCTGCGATAAAGCAGAGGGTAAGTGCGGTTATATAAGAGATTTGCCTTCCCAATCAAGGTCAGGCTCAACGCCGTGAAGCGCAGTTACGGTGGGGGCAATGTCCATAATATTTACATTTTCAAGAATCTTGCCCTTTTCAAAGCCGTTGCCTCTGATGATGACGGGAATGAGCATATCCTCGGGCATTTCGCTGCCGTGAGTTCTGTCGTGTCCGCCGTGGTCAGAGGTGATGATGTATGTATATTCATCGCCGAGTGCGTCAATGATTTTTTCAATGTTATTCCAGCAATCCTGCATTGCTTCAAGGTATTCCGCGCTCATCCAGCCGTGTCTGTGTCCTTCCATATCGGTGTGACCGAAATAAAGGAAGGTGAAGTCGGGGTCATAGTCCTTTGCATACTTAATCAGCTCATCGGTGAGCACTTCGCCAGCTTCCTTGTAGCCGATTCTTCTGCCTGCATAGAAACAGGCGTGTGCAAGGGAGTTGGGGCGGGAAACATCGCGGATTTCCTCCCAGTTATAGAAGATTGCGCATTTCTTGTCTGCCTGCTTGAGTACCTCGCAAAGTCCATTGATAGGTCTCACCTGAGGCATATATGTGTTTGTGGTGGTGCCGTGTCTTTCGGGAGTGACGCTGTGGAAAAGCGAGATGTGGCAGGGCAGGGTCACGGACGGGAAAACTGTTTGCGCATCCATTGCATATGAGGATTCGCCGATTATTTTATGAGCGTTTGCAATGCCTGCCAGTGAGTCGGGGCGCATACCGTCAACAAGAATGACAATGGTTTTCATAATGCTTTCTCCTTAAAATTCGTAATTGGGAGCAACGGGTTTTCCTGTTTTTGATGATTCAACAATTGCGAGGCACACTTCAACGGTTTTTGCGCCCTCTGTTGCATCGGTTGCAACGGGTGTGCCGTTTAAGATTGAATCTGCAAACACGGTGAATTCTGCGGCGGCGTTGTGGTTGTTGACCTCAATTTCAATTGTCTGAGGCTCGTGAGCCATTTCGTCTTCGCCGATGGTGAAAAGCTGCATTGTGGGCGAAGTGTTGTCGCAGATGATTGTGCCCTTTGTGCCGTAGATGAGAGTGCGCATTGTGTAATCGCGCTTGCATCCTGTTGAAACAAAGACTTTGCCGATAACATCGTTGGGGAATTTCATTATTGCAATGGTTGCATCGTCATAAGCAACTGTGGGCAGAAGCTTGTGGGTGCCGTAAGCCATAACTTCTGTGGGGTCGCCTGCAATCCAGCGGAGAAGGTCAACAGCGTGGCATCCGCCGCCGATAACGCCGTGGCGGTTGGGGTCTGCGCGCCAGGTGTCAACCAGATACATATAGTCGTGAGCATATTCGGACTCAACATAATAAATATCACCGATAACGTCTGAATCAACGAGCTCTTTTGCTTTGATGAATGCGGGTGTGAATCGGCAAATCTGACCGACCATGAATTTTGAGTCGCACTCTTTGGCAACCTTCACCATTTCCCTGATATCCTCGCGGGTCAGCGCAAGAGGCTTTTCACACAAAACGTGTTTGCCTGCACGGAGCAAATCGCAGGAAACCTTGACGTGCTGCTGGTCAGGGATGGCAACCGTCACAACGTCAATGGCATCGTTATTGATAATGTCTGCATAATCCGTGAATCTTTTTTCTTCGGGGATGTTGTATCTTTCGCCTGCAAAGCGAAGGTTTTCTTCGTTGCTGTCACAGATTGCACCGATTTCCGCACCAAAGCTCATTGCGCCCTCAACGTGGCACATACCGAATTTCATGCCTATATTTGCAACAACCAAATTTTTTTCCATAAATAATACCTCCTGAAACGGGATTTACTATGCTATTTTACAACGGTTATTCCGTTCAGTCAAGACGGAGAATTTCAACGCAGAGTAGGTTGTGCTTTTTCAGAGTATGATTTATAATTGAATCAAAGGAGAAACGGATATGGATAATTATATTACAGGTGCAACCGTCAGACGCCTGCGGGAAGAAAAAGGAATCACACAGGCACAGCTTGCCGAGCAAATCGGTGTCAGCAGCAAGGCGGTTTCAAAATGGGAAACTGCAAAGGGTCTGCCCGACATTACTCTGATTGAGCCTCTTGCAAAGGCGCTGGGTGTTTCGGTGATGGAGCTTATGTCGGGGAATACGGTTGTCAATAAAAATATTTCGTCAAACATTCTGCGCTCCCGATTTTATGTTTGTCCCTTGTGCGGTAACATTATCCGCTCAACGGGGGAGACGGTTGTCAGCTGCTGCGGGATAACTCTGCCTGCCCTTGAGGCGGAAGAGGTTGATGAGCTTCACGAAATAACAGTTGAAAAAGTTGAGGACGAGCATTTTATCACCGTCCGCCACGAAATGACGAAAACTCATTTTATTTCGTTTGTTGCCTATCTCACATCGGACAGGGTGCAGTTTGTCAAGCTTTATCCCGAGGGCAATGCGGAAACCCGAATGCAACTCCGAGGCAGAGGATATATCTTTATTTATTGCAACAAACACGGTCTGATGAAAAAGAAAGTGTAACCGAAGCCGCCCTGCACGGGAGGTTGTTTTTTTGAGAACAAAATTTATCTTGCTTTTGGCTCGTCACCTTGCTAAAATATTTTACAGAAACAGGGATTTGTTTTGAAAAATCAAAGGGGATGAAAAAATGCTTTCACGAATAATTGCTTTTATAATGTGCATAGTTTCTTTTTTCACTGCGACCTTTTCGCAGCTTTTCTCCGGAATGGAGCTTAAAATTGAGCTTGCAAAGGGCAGCTATGAGAGTCCGTATATTGTGAGACCTCTTGAGGGGATAACCGTTAACGGTGTGGCTCTTGATGAATATTCTGTTATTGCTCCGCAAGACGCTCTTTATTCCGATGCCGCGCAAACCCTTTGCGATGAGTTTTACAAGGCATGCGGCAAAAAGATTGAATCAGCAAAAAATGCCGCCGAAAAAGCTTTTGTAATCAACGAGGCTCTGAATGATACGGACAGCTTCAGCCTTAAGGTTGAAAACGGCAATATTTATATCACGGGCAGTTCGGATGCAGGAATTTCAAGGGGAATAACCGCTTTTGCAGATGAAGTTTTGCTTGCATCACAAGGCGTTTATGACTTCAAAGACGGCTATGAGTTCACCAAAACTTTCTCGGATTATGTGACATATGAGGATTTCGGGGCAGTGGGTGACGGCAAAGCAGATGACTTTGAAGCTGTTGTAAAAACCCATGAATATGCAAACGCAAACGGATTGAGCGTTTTTGCAACCGAAACCGCAACATATTATATCGGCGGTGCAAACAAAACCGCGGTTATTACGACTGACACCGATTGGTCAACCGCACGCTTCATAATTGACGACACTCAGGTGGAAAACAGAAGCGCTTGGATATTCAATATTGCTCCGTCACAGGGCGCAATAAATATAACAGATAAGGTTTCTCCTCTTAAATCTGATGCTGAGAACATAGGCACGTCACTTGAGGGCGAAAGCCTTGTTGTGCTTACGGATTCCAATGTCAAGCGGTATATCCGCAAGGGCGCAAATCAGAATTCGGGCAGCAATCAGACCGATGTCATACTTGTTGATGAAAACGGAAACATTTCACCCGAAACTCCGCTTATCTGGGATTTTGATTCAATTACCGCTGCCACGGCTTATCCCATGGACACCGAAACATTGACCGTAAAAGGCGGCAGATTCACAACCGTTGCCAATAACGCGGCTTCCGAATATAACTATTACGCAAGAGGTATTCAGGTCAGACGCTCAAACACTGTCATAGACGGAATATATCACGATGTTAAAAATGAGGGTAAAACGGGTGCGCCGTATTCGGCTTTTGTCAGCCTTTCGTGCTGTGCTGAGGTAACGGTGAAAAACAGCACGTTTACAGGTCATAAAAAGTATTCAACAACAGGTTCTGCGGGAACATCCGTAACAATGGGCACTTACGATATAGGTGCCGCCACGGCAGTGAATGCAAAGTTCATCAACTGCAACCAGACAAACGATATATCCGATAACGATTATTGGGGAATTGCAGGCACGAACTACTGCAAAAATCTGGTGTATGACGGCTGCGCGCTTTCCCGATTTGACGCTCATCAGGGTGTTCTCAACGCAACGGTTATCAATTCTGTTCTCGGCCATCACGGCATAAAACTGATAGGAAACGGAACTGCTCTGATTGAGAACACAACCGTTTTAGCTGAAGATTTTGTTGACCTTCGTTCTGATTACGGATCAACCTGGAACGGTGAGCTTGTTATCCGCAACTGCAAGTTTTATCCCACGGGTATATCAAGCCATATTATAAAAGCGGAAAATTCCGAGGATCACGATTTCGGTTATACCTGCTATCTGCCTCAGAGAATAGAGATTGACGGATTTTATGTTCACAGAATCGGCAATAATTATCTTTTCACCAAGGTTAATTCAAAGCATAATTCCGATTCATACAATGCGGAATATCCTGTTGTTCCTCCGCAGGAAATAACCGTTGAAAATTTCAGCAATCTGCTTTTCGGCGAGCTTTATGTTTCGAAAAACAAGGCGATATTCAAAACTCAGATTTCATAATATTGAACATAAAAATGACCTCCTTGTATATGGTTACACCATTTTACAAGGAGGTTAAGTGTTTTGTTGAACGTAATATCGGATTTCTCCGATTTTTTTAATTCACTTCGCAATATTTGCCGATATCGAACATCAGCTTCGGGGATTTCTGATGCATACCGCAAACGGTAATGTTATCAAGCTCGACCTGCACTGTGTTTGTGCTGCTGCCGTTGCCTGCTATTTTGGGCTGCATATATGAAGTGTAAGAAATGTTTCTGAAAACAACATTTTTAATTTCGAAATTCTCCGCTTCTTCGTCATAAATCTTTACAAGGATTGGTCTGCCCTCGTCACGAAAAATCTCAATGTTCTCAAAAAGAATTCCGTCAATGCTTCCCGTGCACTCTTCCGCCACAACAACAAGCGAGCCGATTCTGTCGTTATCCCAGATGCCGTCACGGTAAACCACCGCACAGTCACGGAATGTAACATCGGAAATCTTTTTGTTCACTTCACCCGTGATGCCGAAGCACCTTGCATAACCGCCCCAGGCGATGCAATCCGAGAAAGTGATGTTTCTGCTGTCCATTGTGCCGCCGAGAGCTTTCACTTCAAAGGTGTCATCCGCCACTCTTGCGAAGCAATCCTTTACGGTCACATCGTGGCTGTTGCATATTGCAAAACCGTCACAGTTGCCGCGGTTGCCTATGATATCCACTTGCTCAATATCAACATCGGTGCAACAGTATGAGATGAACGACCATTCGGGGGAGTTGATGATTTTTATGCCGCTCACATTGATGTTATTGCAGTTTGTGAAAACAACACCGCGGCGCTCGCGTCTGTCCAGACGGGTCATGTCTATCACCCCTCTGCCTGTGAGAGTAATGTTGTTGCAGTTGAAGAAATTCAGAAACGGATATCTTGTAAGTCCGATGGCATTATGCTGCGGAGCATCAGGCTCAAGATACTTGGTTTCGTCCTCGGTGCAGTCAATGTCGAAAAGGTGATTTGCAATAACATAAGCGCCTTCTTTGAGATAAATCACCTGATTATTCATTGAAACAAAGTTGACATAGTCATATTCATATACGCCCTTTTCAAGAACGTGAACATTACCTTCGCCGTATTGCTCAATATATTCGGCGATTTCAGCATCTTCGTCAATTTTTTCGCGAACAAAAAGAGTGTATCCGTAATACTGATTTGCGCCGTTGAAAAGGAACGTATAGATACCTGTTTTGTTGATTGATGCAGTTACGGTGTTGTTTTCGCAACGAGCCTCAACGCCGTGAGATTCAGGCAGCACAACGGCGTTTTTAAGTGTCACATCGGCGCCTGTCAATTCAATGTTGAATGAAAAATCCGTGTCTGCATCAACATAAATTTCGGAAAAAGAATGAAGCGTTCCCGTGTCGTCAACGCGGATAAAAACCACCGAGGCGTATACGGGAATTTCCGTTCCGCTGATTTTAGCGGTGTAATAAGGTGAAACGGTAATGCCGTTTATGTCTTCATATCCGCCCGACTGAACATATTCGGGAAGTTCAGCCGAAGCACGGCCCACAAGCTCCTGCTCGGTAAGCCCTGCTTCCTCAAGAGTAATAATCGCCTCATCGGGGTATTGAAGATAAGAAAAATTAAAATTTTCACTTTCGGGATAAATTGTGGCAGGGGAAATAAGGTTTGAACAAAAAACGGATAACACCGTTATAGTTGTAATAATAAATTTAATCAAAGCGTGCATTGAATCAACCTCCGACTCTGAAATAATTGCTGTCTTTTATATGCTCCGCAAGCTTGATAAAAATTGTAGCATAACGGTATTTTAAAATCAATAATATTTCTAAAAAGCAAAACACCCTCTGCTGAATAATCAACAGAGGGTGTTGCTTTCAGATATAAAATCTTATCCCGAAGGAATTAGACTTATTTCATTTCAGCGATTGCTGCCTGAGCTGCTGCAAGACGTGCGATGGGCACACGGAAGGGTGAGCATGATACATAGTTGAGGCCAATCTTGTGGCAGAATTCAACTGATGAGGGATCGCCGCCGTGCTCGCCGCAGATACCGTAGTGGAGGTTCTTGCCGCTTGCCTTGCCCTTTGCAACTGCCATTTCCATAAGAGCGCCAACGCCGTTCTGGTCAAGCTTTGCGAAGGGATCGAACTCGTAGATCTTTGTATCATAGTAAGCATTGAGGAACTTACCAGCGTCATCACGGCTGAAGCCGAATGTCATCTGAGTAAGGTCGTTTGTGCCGAAGCAGAAGAAGTCAGCTTCCTTAGCGATTTCGTCTGCTGTGATGCAAGCTCTGGGGATTTCGATCATTGTACCAACTTCGTACTTGAGGTCGATACCTGCTGCTGCGATTTCAGCATCTGCTGTTGCAACAACGATGTTCTTAACGAACTTGAGTTCCTTAACATCACCAACGAGGGGAATCATGATTTCGGGAACGAGGTTCCAGTCTGCATGAGCCTTCTTAACATTGATAGCTGCGCGGATAACTGCCTTAGTCTGCATTGCTGCGATTTCGGGGTATGTTACTGTAAGACGGCAGCCTCTGTGACCCATCATGGGGTTGAACTCGTGGAGACCTGAAATGATAGCCTTGATATCCTCAACTGACTTGCCCTGTGCTGCTGCAAGAGCTGCGATGTCAGCTTCTTCTGTGGGAACGAACTCGTGGAGAGGAGGATCAAGGAAACGGATTGTTACGGGGTTGCCTTCAAGAGCTTCGTAGAGAGCTTCGAAGTCGCCCTGCTGATAGGGAAGGATCTTATCAAGAGCAGCTTCTCTTTCAGCAACTGTGTCTGCACAGATCATTTCACGGAAAGCAGCGATTCTGTCTGCTTCGAAGAACATGTGCTCTGTACGGCAAAGGCCAATGCCTTCTGCGCCGAGCTCGCGAGCCTTCTTAGCGTCAGCGGGTGTATCTGCGTTTGTACGAACCTTAAGAGTTCTGTACTTATCAGCCCAAGCCATGATTCTGCCGAACTCGCCTGCGATTTCAGCGTCAACTGTGGGGATGATACCGTCATAGATGTTACCTGTTGAACCGTCGATTGAGATGTAGTCGCCCTCATTGTAGGTCTTGCCTGCAAGAGTGAACTTCTTGTTCTCTTCGTCCATGTTGATTTCGCCGCAGCCTGATACGCAGCATGTACCCATACCACGAGCAACAACAGCAGCGTGTGATGTCATACCGCCACGAACTGTGAGGATACCCTGAGCAGCCTTCATGCCGGTGATGTCTTCGGGTGATGTTTCAAGACGAACAAGAACAACCTTTTCGCCTCTTTCGTTCCATTCAACAGCGTCTTCAGCTGTGAATACAACCTTACCGCATGCAGCGCCGGGTGATGCGCCGAGACCCTTACCTGCGGGAGTTGAAGCCTTGAGAACCTTTGCATCGAACTGGGGATGAAGGAGTGTGTCAAGGTTTCTGGGGTCGATCATAGCAACTGCCTTCATCTCGTCAATCATGCCTTCGTCAACGAGGTCGCAAGCAATCTTAAGAGCAGCCTTAGCTGTTCTCTTACCGTTTCTTGTCTGAAGCATATAGAGCTTACCGTCTTCAACAGTGAACTCCATATCCTGCATATCTCTGTAGTGATCTTCAAGGATAGCGCAAACTTTGTTGAACTCCTCGAATGCTGCGGGGAACTTTGCTGCCATTTCAGCGATGGGCATGGGAGTACGAACACCAGCAACAACGTCTTCACCCTGTGCATTTGTGAGGAACTCACCCATAAGACCCTTTTCGCCTGTAGCGGGGTCACGTGTGAAAGCAACGCCTGTACCGCAGTTGTCGCCCATGTTACCGAAAGCCATCATCTGAACGTTAACAGCTGTACCCCATGAATAGGGAATATCGTTGTCACGACGGTAAACGTTTGCACGGGGGTTGTCCCATGAACGGAAAACAGCCTCAACAGCGCCCATAAGCTGCTCTTTGGGATCGGAGGGGAAATCCTTGCCGATCTTGTTCTTGTATTCTGCCTTGAACTGACCTGCAAGAGTCTTGAGGTCGTCAGCGGTAAGATCAACGTCCTGAGTAACGCCCTTTGCTTCCTTCATCTCATCGATGAGCTCTTCAAAGTACTTCTTACCAACTTCCATAACAACGTCGGAGTACATCTGAATGAATCTTCTGTAGCAGTCCCAAGCCCAACGGGGGTTGCCGCTCTTAGCTGCGATAGCTTCTACAACATCTTCATTGAGACCGAGGTTGAGGATTGTGTCCATCATACCGGGCATTGATGCACGAGCACCTGAACGAACTGAAACAAGGAGAGGATTCTCCATGCTGCCGAACTTTTTGCCGGTGATTTCTTCCATCTTAACGATGTATTCCATGATCTGAGCCTGGATTTCATCGTTGATCTTCTTGCCGTCCTCATAGTACTTTGTGCAAGCTTCAGTTGAGATTGTGAAGCCCTGAGGAACGGGGAGACCGATTTTTGTCATTTCTGCAAGGTTTGCGCCTTTGCCGCCGAGGGTGTTACGCATTGAAGCGTCGCCTTCGGAGAACAAATAAACGTACTTGTAAGCCATTGGTATCTACCTCCGTAAAATATAATAAACATAATTAAACAGGGCAAATTCCCGAGGGTGGGAATGAGCCATTACAGATTATAACAGATACTTTTAGAAATTTCCATACATATTTGAGAAAATATATAAAATTTTTACAGCTTCTTTTTAGTAACATTTTACATATCGGGCGGTTTTTTGCGATTTTATGCGGATTTGACCTGAAATGCTGCTCTTGAAAAAAACTGCGGAATGGTATATAATCGTTTGCAGTTTGTTTTAGTTGGGTGATTGAGTGGAAATTGTTACTCTCGCGCTGTTTTGCCTCGCACTTCTCGTGTGTGTTATATTTGATATTTCGGTGCTTTATGCACTGGGTGTGGGGCTTGTGGTTTTCAGCGCATATGCGAAAATAAAAAAACACACTTTCAAGTCAATACTGAAAATGATTTTTGACGGCATTAAAACCTCAAAAAATATTCTCATCAACTTTTTGCTTATCGGCTTGCTCACCGCATCCTGGCGTGAGTCTGGCACAATTGCATTCATTATCAGTTCCGCTTCGGGTTTCATAAATCCGCAGGTTTTCGTGCTGATGACCTTTATCCTCAATGCCGTTGTTTCGTTCCTTATGGGCACATCCTTCGGCACCTCGGCAACAATGGGCGTTATCTGCATGACAATGGCGAAATCAATGGGAATGAATCCCGTTATCGTGGGCGGCGCAATGCTTTCGGGCGCACTCTGGGGCGACAGATGTTCGCCCGTTTCAACAAGCGCACTGCTTGTTTCGGAGCTTACGAAAACCGACATTTTCACCAACATAAAAAATATGTTCAGAACGGCGGCGATTCCGACCGTTATAACCTGCATAATTTATCTTGCTTTGGGAATTTCGGCAGGGAATTCGGGTGATGTGCCCGACCTCAAAGCACTGTTTTCTCAGGAATTCAATCTGCATCCGCTGACGGTGATTCCCGCGGTTGTGATTCTTGCGCTTTCGCTTTTCCGTGTCAAGACGAAATATGTGCTTCTTGCAAGCCTTGTTTCCGCATCGGTTATCGGCATTGCCGTTCAGGATATGGAATCTGTTGAAACGCTGAAAACCCTGATTACAGGTTATAAAGCGGAAACTGAGGCGCTCAGCCATATGATGAACGGCGGCGGATTGGTTTCCATGCTCAACGCAACGGCGATAGTCTGTATTTCATCCGCATATTCGGGCATTTTCGCCGCAACGGGTCTGCTTGATTCAATGAGAGAAAAAATTTCTTCAATGGGCAGGAAAATAACACCTTTCGGTGCAACGATGATAACTTCTGCACTGACATCGCTTATTTCCTGCAATCAGACTCTGGCAATTATTCTCACTCATCAGCTGTGTGACGGAACGGAAAAAGACAAAAACAGAGCGGCAATCAACCTTGAAAACACGGCGGTTGTGATATCGCCCCTTGTTCCCTGGTCAATAGCCGCGGCGGTGCCCCTCACATCATCGGGCGCGCCCACCGCATCGGTGCTGACGGCGGTATTTCTCTATATTTTGCCCTTGTGGTCGTTCCTGACTGCGTTATATAAAGGAAGAAAGGAAAAATCAGAATGAACAGAATAACAAGCTTTACGGTTGACCACGATTTGCTCACGGAGGGTATTTACGTTTCGCGCATTGACGGCGACATCACAACCTATGATATGAGAACAAGAATTCCCAACGGCGGTGATTTTATGGACACCACAACGGCTCACACCGTTGAGCATATGTTTGCAACATTTGTGAGAAATTCCGAGATAAAGGACGATGTTATTTACTTCGGACCCATGGGTTGCCGCACGGGATTCTATCTGCTTGTGCGCAATGCGGACAACGCAAAAATTCTTGAAATAACAAAGAAAATTCTTGCTGATATCATTGCTTACGAGGGCGAGGTTTTTGGCAACACAAGAAAGGAATGCGGCAATTATCTTGACCTTGACCTTGTAAAGGCAAAGGAAGAATGCCGCAGATATCTCAAAGCTCTCGAGGCTGAGCAGACATTTGAATATAAGGCATAAAAAAAGACACCCGAGGGTGTCTTTTTTATTTGGTTACGGTTTCTTTTTCCATGCCCTTGAGGGTGTTTGCATCGGCGTGACGGTAGGGCTTTATCTTTATAATGATATATGCCGCGGCGGCGCCGATTGTGTTCATCACGATATCTGCCATTGTGTCCATAATGGGCCAACGGGCGTCAACAATGGGATCGAAAAGTGTCTGCGCTTTGGGTGTGCCGAGGGCAAGCTCAAGTGACCAGTGCTGGGCATCGCCGGGATAGCCGCTCATCATACCCGCAACCTGGTCGAAGCTGAATTCAAACACTTCCCAGCAGGTTGCCGCAAAGAATGAAAATCCAACGGATGTAAGTAATATGAGAGTCATGGGAGCGTTTGATTTTTTGCATCTGAGAATGGCGCAGGCGATTTCATAGCCGAAGAATACGCAGGCAGCACCGCCCATAAAGTGCAGGACAACATCCCACCATCTTGAATCATAATAAAGATTGAGGAATTTGCCGCCGAATGAGCCGCACCAGACACCGATTGAAAGCACGGTCTGTACCGATGAGGGAACGTGGCGGAGGGTGCTTTTTTCGGGGAACATCATAAATATTTCCCACACAAAAGTTGCGAGGAAATTTGCACCTACCTGCAGGGGGTCAGTTATGTCAAAAGCCTCGCCTGCAGCAGGGAAAAATCCCTTTATAAAGGCAAAAATCAGGCTTGCGCGGATAATCCACCAAAAAACAAAACGCCTTTTGGGGCAGTTTTCTTTGAGTGTCGTAATGTAATTTTTCATTTTCTCTCTCCCTGCGCGTTACAATATTTGTATCGGTGTAACGCGGATAAGGACAGTATATCATAAAAAAATACTTTGTCAATAACGGTTTGATTTTGGCGGCGATATGTGATATGATGTAAATACTTACTTTTAAGGAGACTCTTATGACAGATAAACTTTATTACAAAGACCAATATTTAAAAGAATTTACGGCGCAGGTTGTTTCCTGCGAAAAAGGCGACAGGGGATTTGAAGTTATTCTCGACAAAACCGCATTTTTCCCCGAGGGCGGCGGTCAGCCGGGTGACACGGGTTTTATCGGCGGCGTTGAGGTGATTGACACAGTCGAAAGAGGCGAGGATGTTGTGCATATCTGCGCCGATGAGGTCAGCGGCGAGGTTGAGTGCAAGCTTGATTTTGACAAGCGATTTGCCAATATGCAGCAGCACACAGGTGAGCATATTATTTCGGGATATATTCACGCAATGACGGGTTTTGACAATGTGGGATTCCATATGGGTGAACACGCCGTAACCGTTGATTTCAACGGAGTTGTGACCCGTGAGCAGCTTGATGAAGCGGAAAGACTTTCCAATGAAGCGGTCTACAGAAACCTGCCCGTAAAGGCTCTTTATCCCACCGATGATGAGCTTGAAAATTACGATTACAGAAGCAAAAAAGAGATAAAGGGTCAGGTGCGTCTGACAAGCATTGATGGCGTTGATTTATGCGCCTGCTGCGGCACTCATGTTGCATTTACGGGTGAAATCGGAATCATCAAGGTTGTATCCGTAATGAACTACAAAAAGGGAGTAAGAATCACTTTGCAGATAGGCAGAAAAGCCTTTGAGGACTACTGCGAAAAGAATAAAAATACCCTCAAAATTTCCGCGGCACTCAAGGCAAAACCCGAGGAAATTGCGGATGCGGTTGAGCGTGTGCAGGCTCAGATGCAGGAAATGAGATTCAGATACACCCAGCTCAAGAAAAACTATTTTGAGCTTTACGCTCAGGACTGTGACGGCGACAAATGCTGCCTGTTTGATGACAGCGGAAACGCCGAAGATGCAAGGATTCTTTGTGATATTCTTGCGCAGAAAGCCTTTGTGGCGGCGGTTTTTTCGGGCAATGATGAAATCGGATATAAGTATGCCGTTGCAAGCAGGACTTACGATGTGAGAAAGGTTGCGGCGGAGCTTAACTCCTGCTGCGCGGGCAGAGGCGGCGGCACTGCTCAGATGGTGCAGGGGTCACTTGCAACCTACAGAGATATGATTGAATGCTGCTGGAGAGAAATTGAGCTTAATGATGACTGATGACGACAAAATTCTGCTTGCACGCCTTGACGACAAGGCTCGGCAATGCAGTGAAAATTCAATGATAACAAACAGCGATTTTCTGGATATGCATCAGCGCTCACTGGCGGCAGAAATGAGGCTGAATTATCCCGATGTTAAGCGCGTTTTTTACGGCGTTTTTGACGGCGCGGAAAGATGCGTTGCGGTGTTTCTTCCCGAGTATATCGAGGCTGAAAACGCAGAGGAACTGAGCGCATATTTTGCGGAAAATCCCGAGGATAATCCGCTTGCCGTAATCGAGATTGAAAAGGACAGATTTTCGCCCGATTTAAGCCACCGAGATTACCTCGGATCCCTTATGGGACTTGGGATTCGCCGTGAGCTGACGGGTGACATCAATGTTGAAAAAAGCGGCTGCAAAATGGCGGTGATTTCCAAAATTGCAACCTTTATTGTTGACAATATGGACAAGGCGGGCAGGGGCACTCTGAAGGCAAAAATCATCCCTGCATCCGAGGCTGCCGAGGGCACAAAATCGGTGGGCGTTGAGGATAGCTTCACCGTGTCATCAATGAGGCTTGACAGCGTTGTTAAAAATGCGTTCAGAGTGTCGAGAAGTGATGCGGCGGATGCGGTTGAAAGCGGCGTTGTTTTTGTCAATGATGTTGAATGCCTCAAGCCTGACAGAAAAATCGGGGCGGGGGATAAAATCGTTTTCCGCCGAAAGGGCAGAATAATCATCAATGATTGCTTATCCGTGTCAAAAAAAGGCAGAATTATAGTTGAAATAACGAAATTTATGTGATAAAAAGAGCGGCTTGTGTCGCTCTTTTTAATTTTATGTGAACATATTTATTAATTATTGACCTTATCAGATAAAACTGTTATAATAAGCTGAATAATTATAAGGGGGAGTGTCCCGTGATTAAAATTTCTCCGTCCGTGCTGGCAAGCGATTTTTCGGCTCTGGGAGCAGAGACTGTAAGAATGGAAAAATGCGGTGCGGATTACCTTCACCTTGATGTTATGGACGGCAGATTTGTGCCCAACATCACATTCGGCGCGCCCGTAATCAAGAGCATAAGAAATAAAACCAACCTTGTTTTTGATGTTCATCTGATGATTGATGAGCCTCTGAAATATATCGAAGATTTTGCAAAGGCAGGCGCAGACCTGATTGTTTTTCACATTGAAAGTTCATCGCCCGTTGCCGAAACCGTCCGGAAAATTCTTGACTGCGGATGCAAGGCAGGCATAAGTATTAAACCCAACACCCCTGCAGAAGAAGTTTTTCCTTATCTTGACGACCTTGCAATGGTGCTTGTGATGACGGTTGAGCCCGGATTCGGCGGTCAGTCATTCATGCCCGAAACTATGGACAAGATAAAAGCTCTGCGCTCCGAAATGAAACGCAGAGGTCTTGAAACCGATATTCAGGTTGACGGCGGAATCAACGAAAAAACCGTTGAGGTTGCCGCTGAGGCAGGCGCAAATGTCTTTGTTGCAGGCAGTGCGGTTTTCGGCGCCGATGATGCGGCAAAAGCGATTTCCGACCTGCGCAGTCTTGCAGAAAAAGCATTCAGGGAATAATCAGAGGCAAAGTTTTTCAATCGCATTGCCCTCGGCGAGCAGATTCCAATGCTCTTTCATGTGCTCACAGGTGAGGGCGTCACACCCCCTGACTCTGCCGAATTCCGAAAAATGCCGTGCGGCATTCCATGTATCGCAGGCTCCGCAGATTACGAGTCGGTATTTGCCGTCCTTTTCGTAAAGACTGTTTTCGTGACGGATATTTATGCTTTCGGCGGCGCGGTAAAGTGCATCGAGGCTGTCAAATTCGCACATGAAATTTTCACTTTGTTTTTTCAGCAGTTGCTTTTGCGGATTTATGCGCTTTCTGGTGTCAAGAAGCGTAAAATTCAGAACACAGCCTCCCTCGTTTTTCGGGATGGCTTCAATAATCATTCTGCGCGAGGGGTCAAGCTCCTTGCCAAGAGCTTTGCCTGCTTCGTCAAGCAAAGTCCATATAACCCGTCTTGTTTCTATTGTGGAATAATCCATTTCCTCATATGTAATGTCAAGCTTCGCCATATCCTGCTCCGTGAGGTCAACGGTAATTCTGTTTTCGGCAGGTGAGTTGATTTTCATAGTAAGCCTCCTTGGGTTCGTGTAATAATATATTATGCTTTTCGGGGCAGGTATGCAATGAATAAATAATGGAAGTTCAGAGGTGAAAACCTTGTCTGATAAAGAAATGAAGCAAAGCACCGTCAAAGCGTCAAAGCTTTACGGCGACTATCTCCTGATGCTGCTTGCACCCGTTATTTTTGCCGTGTATCAATACGGAGCAAGGGCGCTTGCGGTTATTGCATCGGGTGTTGCAGGTGCGGTTGTTACCGATATTTTATTCTGTGTTTTGCTGAAAAAGAATTTTTTGCTGAAAGATCTGAGCAATATTTTTATCGGTGCGTCAATTGCGCTGATGATGCCTGCAGGCATTCCTCTTTATGTGCCTGTTGCGGCGGCGGTTTTTGCCGTTGGAGTTGTGAAAGTTCCTTTCGGCGGTTCGCTGAGAGCACCTTTTGTTCCTGCGGCGGCAGGATTTGCGTTTGCCTCGGTCTGCTTCAAAGAGCTTGTTTTTGATTATTCATACAACTCTGCGGATAAACTTTTGGGCGAGCGTTCGCTGGGCTCACTTCTTGCTCAGGGCAATGCCGTTCATCTTGATGCAATCAACACTTTCGATATCCTCAGCGGCAATGTTGCAGGTCCGATGGGCACGGGTTGCGCACTGCTGATGATTGCCTGCTGCGTTATTCCGCTTATAAGGCGCAAAGGCTCGCTTTTCTCCGTTGCGGGATTTATTGCCGTTTGCGCAGTGTATGCGGCACTGTTCCCCAGAGTGAA
The DNA here is from genome assembly GCA_937919155.1 of uncultured Clostridia bacterium. GTDB lineage: Bacteria > Bacillota > Clostridia > Oscillospirales > Acutalibacteraceae > CAG-177. The sequence goes on along the minus strand of CALFPM010000057.1, from coordinate 3,017 downwards.
TGCTCCCGTTTTTGCAAGCGTATTTTTTGAGCTTTCCTCGGGTTCGTTGCTCTTTGCGGCGGTCTTTTTCCTGACCGATTATGCAACCATGCCTCAGAGCGTTGCCGCCAAAATTGCAGGAGGAGCCGTTTGCGGATTCTTCTGCATGATGATGCGTACAGTGGGAACATATGAGGAAACCGTGTGTTTCGCCATTCTGCTTTCCAACGGCTTTGCGCCCGTAATCAACTCAGTGCTGAAGCGGGCAACAAAAGCTGTTTCAAGGAAGGAGGCTGCGAAATGAGCAAATCTCCTTCGTTTAAAGATATGCTGACAAAAAACGCGGTGGTTTTCAATCCCGTGCTTGTTCAGCTTGTGGGACTTTGTCCTGTTATTGCCGCATCTTCAAGCCTTAAGAATGCTGTTATTCTTTCTGCTGTTGCAAGTGCGGAACTGATTGCCGTTTGCGTTGTTGCAAGCGCACTTTTCAGAAAAATGCCCCGATGGGTAAGAGTGCCTCTTTGTTTTGTGACGGGTCTTGCTCTCATTTTTCCCGCTCTTTGGTATGTTGAAACACAGACCCTTGCCGTTCTTTCTCTCGGAATGAAGATTTTTATTCCGCTCATTGCGATAAATTCCGTTGCGGCGGTTCGCTGCGAGCAGTTTGCCGTGAAAAACAGTGTCAAATCTGCTTTCTTTGATGCCGCAACCACGGGAATCGGTGCATCTGCCGTCTTTATTGTTGCAGGTGCGCTGAGAGAAATAATGGGCAACGGCACAATCGGCGGAATCAGCCTGAACACTCCCGTTCATCTCAAGGGCATGATGCTTCCTTTCGGTTGCCTTGTGCTTCTCGGTTTTATGGCGGCGGGACTGAAGGCTTTTGTTGCAAAAAAATATCCGACTTATACGGATGAGCCTGCTGCCGCTGAAGAAGAAACAGTTGAACCTGAGAATTCAGAGCCTGAGGTTATTCAGGATATTCCTGAGGAAGTTGTTGAGGTTGAGGAAACCGTTCCTGCGGAAGATAACACAAAAATCCGCACGGAAGAGGAAATTGAAGAATTCTTCAGGTCTCTCGGAATTGACCTTGACAAAAAGGAGGGTGAAGAATGAAAGCACTGTCAGAGCTTTTAATTGTCGCCTTCTATACGGTGTTTGTTCAGAATCTTGTGCTCAGCATCGGTCTCGGTATGAGCGAAGCAATCCGAATTTCCGCAAAGCCGGGCATTTTCGGTAAAATTGCGGTTATGATTTCAGGCTTTTCGGTGCTGACAAGTGCCGTTTGCGGTCTTATTGACATGATTCCTGCTGTGTCGGGAATCAGCTATGCAATGCGCGCTCTTATCTACGGTGCGGTGCTTGCGGCGGTGTTTGCGGTTGTGGCTGCAACTGCAAAATTTGTTTTCAAGGCATCGGATAAATTTCTCGGAACTCTTGGCATTGCGGCACTGAATACGCTTGTTTTTGCGGTGCCTCATATAAATAACCACGCCGCATATTCATTTGCGGGCAGCATCGGTTCGGGCGTTGGGGCAGGCATTGCTTTTGTGCTTGCGGCTATGCTTATTAACAAGGGTCTTAAGCTTCTGGATGAAAACGAGGAAATTCCCGAAGTGTTCAAGGGTACACCTGCAATGTTTTTATATGTTGCGATGATTTCCCTTGCGTTTGCGGGATTTTCAGATACGAATATTTTCGGTTAAGGTGCGATTTTATGCCTAAAATAGGAAAAATTGAAAAAACGCTCAAGCCTTCTCAGCGTAAAAGCATTACGGATTTTTCTGCCCGTTTCGGCGAAGGTCCCAGCTACGAGGAGAGAGTGAGGAGCAAAAAAATAGTTTCAGGCGTGCTGATTGCGGCAGGTCTGCTTGCCCTTATGGGCACGGGTTATTTTGTGACCGATGTTCTTATCGGAATAACGGAATTGCCCTATATTCCAATGTAAATTCGAGGAAAAATCAATGGATTTCATACCCTATAATTCAAGATTGAGCTATCATAAAAGTCCTTTCGGCGCAGTCTGCGAGGGTGAAAAGGTTACGCTCAGAATAGTGTTGCCCCGAAGCATCTGCTGCACGGGTGCCAGCCTTGTTGTCAATCCCGACAGCGGAAAACCCGATGTTTATCCCATGAGCTGGGAGCGGATGGAGGGCTTTGACGAGGAGTGGTGGAGCGTAAGCTTTACTCCCGAAAAGCAGGGGCTTTACTGGTATCATTTTGCCGTTGCCTGCAAAAACTCGAGCAACCTCATAACCCGTTTTGACGGTTCGACAGGCAGGATTTCGGCTGACGGCAAAAGCTTCCAATTGACGGTTTATTCAAAGGACTTCAGAACTCCCGAGTGGATAAAAGGCTCTGTCATATATCAGATTTTCCCTGACCGTTTCCGTAATTCGGGTGAAGAAAAAACGGGAATTCCCGAAGACAGGATTATGCGCTCCGACTGGGGCGGCGAGCCTATGTGGAAGCCTGACGGTGACGGCAAAATCACAAAATACGATTTCTTCGGCGGCGACCTGAAAGGAATTGAGCAGAAGCTTGATTACCTTGAAAGTCTCGGAGTCGGCTGTGTTTACCTAAATCCCGTTTTTGAAGCGCAATCCAACCATCGCTACGATACTGCGGATTACGGAAACATTGACCCTGTGCTCGGCACGGAAAAGGATTTTGAAAGTCTGTGCCGTGAAGCGGAAAAGAGAAATATAAAAATCGTGCTTGACGGCGTTTTCAGCCATACAGGCTCGGACAGCGTTTATTTCAACAAAGAAAAAAGATACGGCGAGGGCGGTGCTTATAACAGCAAGGAATCCCCTTATGCCGAATGGTATAAATTTGATGAATACCCCGATAAATATGCCTGCTGGTGGGGTGTTGACATTCTTCCTGAAATTGATGAGGAGAACGACAGTTACATCGAATATATTGCAGGCGAAAACGGAATTTTGCGCAAGTGGCTCAGAGCGGGTGCTTCGGGTTGGAGGCTGGATGTTGCCGATGAATTGCCGGATAGTTTCATAGAAGATATAAAATCTGAA
>CALFPM010000056.1 GCA_937919155.1 uncultured Clostridia bacterium | reverse complement strand
CCCTCCTTGCCGACCCTTTCATCAGCGACGGTAAATTCTGCTTCATAAGTACAGCTTCCCGAATAGGCTTCCCCGATTAAATATGACCAGTCACCGAGCCTTACGGGAACTTCCCTTTCGTTATGATTTATATTACAAAAGCCGTTTTCATCACACAAAAGCTCAGCTTCACGTCGAATGGTAAAATCATCAGGAATATTGGTTTTATATTTTCGTATTTATCTGAATATTTTTTAATTATTTCTCTTATTTTTTCTTCGTCAATAAGATAAAGCGGTGTACCATACTTTTTCGCAAGAACTGTAGTATCTCGACCTGCAAAATTAAGATGTCCCGAAAGAGGATCTATAGTAATATTTGAGCAAATTGTAGTAATATCTTTTCTTTCCGTAATCATATTAATCATATACCTATATTATTTGATTTTCATAATTTGTTTGTATTCAAGAAGCTTTATAAAGTGACCGCCAACAACAGTTCTGTTTCTAAAGCTCTTTTCAACTTGCTCAGAACTGCTATTGTACGTCTTATGCTGACCTGTTATCGTATAATACCAGTCGGTGGCAGGGACTCTCGACTGCATAAAATTATACGCATCCCAAAGAGGCGCAACCATATCTTCAAACGTATCTCTATTGCCTGCAAGTGTTGCAGTCCAGATGAGCCAGTCACTCTTTGTATAAAGTGCTCTGTTGTCAAGGGGAAGTCCGTATGTGTTGGTTCTTCTCTTGTAGCTGTAAACCTCGCTGTTGATAATGCTCTTGGGCATAATGTTTGTTCCGAAGAGCTTGTCCCATACGATGTTGTACTTCATGGACCAGGTGCCCGGACGGTCGAATGCGAGACGGTAGCTGCCGTCGCCGTTGGCCGCACGGACTGCCCAGCCTTCTGCCATCTTCTTTGCCTTTGCGATAAGCTTGATTACGCCGCCCCAAGCGCGTGCATACTCAACATCGGAAAGTGAGATTTTTCTGATACCCTCGGTGTGAACCATATCGGGATAAACATGCTTGCCGAAGCAAAGTGCGGCAAGAATGCAGATTTTTCTGCAAGCGTCATGACCGTCAACATCCGCAGAGGGGTCTCTCTCCGCATAGCCGTTCTTCTGAGCAAGAAGAAGAGCTTCGTCAAAGGTCATTCCGTCTGTAATCATTTTTGTAAGAATAAAGTTTGTTGTGCCGTTAAGAATACCTGCAATTTCGTCAATATCGTTTGCAGCGAGGCACTGGCTGATGGGTCTGATGATGGGGATACCGCCGCCTACGCTGGCTTCAAACAGGAAGTTAACATTATTCTCATCCGCAATCTGAAGCAGTTCGCAACCCTTTGCGGCAACAAGCTCCTTGTTTGAGGTCACAACATGCTTGCCTGCCTTGAGGCATGCAACAACATATTCATATGCAGGATGAAGTCCGCCCATTGTTTCAACAACGATTTTAACCTCATCATCTTCAACGATTTTTGAATAATCTGAAATTACAAGGCTTTCGTAAGGATCACCGGGAAAAGTTCGGCGATCAAGAATGTATTTGAGCTCCATTTCGCTCTGCATACTTTTCTTAAGGATATGCTCGTGGTTTTTGTTCAGCAGGCTTGCAACGCCTGAGCCGACCACTCCATAGCCCATAACTGCAACATACATACAAAGCGCTCCTTTCGGGGGGATAAAAATTTTTCTAATTACTGTATATCATATCATACATTTTAAAAATAATAAAGGGTTATTTTCAAAATTATTAAATTTTTGTATATTTTTTTCTCCATACATTGCTATCATCAGAAAAAAGGTGTAAAATATGGTTGCAATTCTTTCTAAAAGGTTTGCAGGAGGATAAAAGATGAATATTGTTGAGAAAAGGCGGTCAATGCTGATTAACTTCACATTCTATGCATTGCTGATTGCCGCCTACTACCTTTTTATGAAATTTGCCTTCTGGCTTGTGGCACCGTTCATTGCCGCATTCCTGATTGCAATGTTTCTGCAAAAACCCGTAAGAGCAATTTCCAAGAAGACAAAAATAAAGAAAAATATTATTGCCGCCATTGCCGTTTTGCTTATCGTGGCAATAATCGCAAGCCTGCTTGTGCTTGTAGGATACAGGATTTTTGTTGAATTCCGCGGCTTGGGGCAATACCTTATGTCACGGCTGAACGATTTGCCCAATTCAATTCAATCTGTTGAAAACTGGCTCATATCCCACCTGAAATTTCTGCCCGACTCAATTGAAACCACCGCAGTCAGTGCCATAAACGACTTCACGGACAAACTGCTGCTCCTTGTTGTTGAGCAGAAAAACACTTTCGGCGAAACACAAAACAGCGGGCTTGATATTTCCGCTCTGGCAACTCCTCTCGGCGGTCTCCTTTCAACAGCCAAGCAAATCCCCGTATTCCTGAGCGCGGTGCTCATAAGCATAATTGCGTGCTTCTTCCTCACCTGCGACTATGACAACTTCACGCAGATGATAAAATCATCAGTTTCGGAACAGCACGAAGCATCGCTTGTCAAAACCAAAAGGCTCTTTGGCGACATATTGGGCAAAATGGTTAAGTCCTATGCAACCATTATACTCATTACATTCTGTGAAGTTGCCATCGGTCTCAATGTTCTTAAGCTTATCGGCGTATATGACGGCGGCTATATTGTTGCAATTTCAATCCTGACCGCGCTTGTTGATATCTTTCCTGTGCTCGGCACGGGAACGGTTATGATACCTTGGGCAATCATCAGCATTTTCGGCGGAAACTACGGTCTCGGAATCGGACTGTTTGTGCTTTACGCCCTGATAACCGTTATCCGCCAGATTCTTGAACCTAAGCTGGTTTCGATGAATGTTGGCATGCATCCCGTAATCACTCTGATGGGCATGTACCTTGGCGTTCAGCTTTTCGGCGTTATCGGAATTTTTGCCCTGCCCATTACTTTCTTCCTGCTCAATGCCCTCAACGAAGAAGGCATCATCCATCTGTGGGGAAGAAATAAAGCATAAATCCATATTCACATTGCCCCCTCTGCGGAGGGGGCTTTTTGTATAATGTTACAAAAAAATAAATATATTTTCGTTAAATTCGTTCAACGGAAGAAAAATGACAATATATTTTCTCAAAAAAATTTGCGTTTTATTCATAATTTAACCAAAAAAATCATTGAAAATGGAAAACTTTTGTGATATAATCCTATACAATATGGTGCTTATTTTACTTTTAGCAAAATAAGATTTTCCTGCTGCATAATTGTGCAGTATGCAAATAAAGGAGGATATATCGTGAAATCTTACAGCGCAAAAGACATCAGAAACATCGTTCTCGCCGGTCACGGCGGCAGAGGTAAAACTACCCTCGCAGAGGCTATGCTTTACATCTCAAATTCAACAGACAGACTCGGCAGAGTTACAGACGGCAACACCGTTATGGACTTTGACGCAGAAGAAAAAAGACGTAAGTGTTCAATAGCTTCAGCTATTGCTTCATATGAATGGAAAAACACTAAAATTAATATAATTGACACCCCGGGTCTTTTTGACTTTGCAGGCGGTATGAGCGAAGGTATCCGCGCAGCAGGCGCAGTTCTCATCGTTCTCGCTTCAGGCCACCTTCTTGACGTTGGCGCAGAAAAAGCTTTTGCTGCCGCAACAGAGAGAGGCATCAACAAGATGTTCGCAATTACAAAGTGTGACGGTGAAAATGCTCACTTCTACAAGACTTTCGACTCACTCAGAGAAGAATACGGCAACAAGATTTGTCCCGTTGTTGTTCCCTATGTTGAGGGCGACAAGGTTGTTTCATATGTTGACTTCTCGCGTAACGAAGCATTCTCATACAAGGACGGCAAGCGCTCAGACGCTCCCATGCCCGAAAATGACGAGAGAACAAACAGAATGAGAGAAGCTTTCATCGAAGCAGTTGCTTGTGCTGACGATGAACTTATGGAAAAATTCTTTGAGGGTACTCCCCTTACAGATGAGGAAGTTGACAAGGGTCTTAAAGCAGGTATCCTTGCAGGTGAAATCTGCCCCGTATACGCTTGCTCAGGCTATCTTTGCGAAGCTGTTGACCTCATCAACAACAGTATCGTTCAGTCTGCTCCCGATGCAGCATCCGTTGCTTCAGAAGGCAATGTGACCTGCGATGAAAACGCACCTCTTGCAGCTATCTGCTTCAAGACAGTTGCTGACCCCTTCGTTGGTAAGATGTCATACTTTAAGGTTATTTCAGGCAAAATCACTCCCGATACACCTGCTTACAACGAGCGCACAGGCGAAACCGAAAGAATGGGTAAACTCCTCTTCCCCAAGGGCGGCAAGCAGGAAGAAGCTTCCGCAATCCTCGCCGGCGATATCGGTATCATCACAAAGCTTTCAAGCTTCAAGACAGGCGACACACTCTGTGCTCCCAAGTCAGAAATCAAGCTTAAGGGCGTAAGCTTCCCCAAACCCTGCCTTCCCATGGCTGTAAAGGCAAAGAAGAAGGGTGAAGAAGATAAGGTTGCCGCAGGCCTTAACAGACTTGCTGAAGAAGACCTTACAATCAGCTACTACACAAACACAGAAACCAAGGAGCAGATCGTTGCAGGTCTCGGTGAGCAGCATCTTGACTCACTTGTTACAAAGCTTAAGAATAAGTTCGGCGTTGAAGTTGAACTTTCAGTTCCCAAGGTTGCTTACAGAGAGACCATCGGCAAGAAGGTTGCTGTTCAGGGTCGTCATAAGAAGCAGTCAGGCGGCAGCGGTCAGTTCGGTGATGTTTGGGTTGAATTCGAGCCCATCCCCACAGAAGATTTTGAGTTTGCAGAGAGAGTTGTCGGCGGTTCAGTTCCCAAGAACTTCTTCCCCGCAGTTGAAAAGGGTCTGCGCGAAGCTATCCTTAAGGGTCCCCTTGCAGGTTACCCCGTTGTTGGTCTGAGAGCAACTCTTTATGACGGTTCATCACATCCCGTTGACTCAAACGAAATGGCATTCAAGATGGCTGCAAAGATTGCATACAAGAACGGTATGCCTCAGGCTAATCCCAAGCTTCTTGAGCCCTACGGCTCACTGAAGGCTTATATGCCCGGCGACAACCTCGGCGATATCATGGGCGATATCACAAAGAGACGCGGCCGCGTTCTCGGCATGGGTCCCTGCGAAGACAATCCCAAGATGCAGGAACTTGTAGCTGAAGTTCCCATGGCTGAAATGGGCGACTTTGCAACAGTTCTCCGTTCAGTAACAATCGGCAGAGGCTGGTTCTCATTTGAATTTGACCACTATGAAGCAGCTCCCGAAAACGTTGCTCAGAAGGTTATCGCAGAAGCCAAAGTTGAGGCAGATGACGAATAATAAACATAAAAATTGCCGCTTGGAGAAATCCAAGCGGCTTTTAATTTTTTGCAAAGAGCAAAAAAATCGCTGTGCATTTCTGCACAGCGATTCGGCATTTAAGATTAACTTATTTAATTTCAACCTTTGCGCCAACTTCTTCAAGCTTTGCCTTTGCAGCTTCAGCGTCATCCTTTGAAACAGCTTCCTTGATAGCCTTGGGAGCGCCGTCAACAACTGCCTTTGCTTCTGCAAGGCCAAGACCTGTGATTTCACGAACAACCTTGATAACCTTGATCTTTTCTGCGCCAACTTCAGCAAGGATAACGTCAAACTCTGTCTTCTCCTCTGCTGCTGCTGCGCCTGCATCTGCGGGAGCTGCTACTGCAACTGCTGCTGCTGCTGATACGCCGAATTCTTCTTCAACTGCGTGAACGAGCTCTGAAAGCTCAAGTACTGTAAGTTCTTTGATTGTTTCAATCATTGCTGCAATCTTTTCTGATGCCATTTTATTTTCCTCCAATTAAATGAATTTTTTTGTTAAGTTAAAATTATTCTGCTGCAGGTGCTTCTTCTGCTGCGGGTGCTTCCTCTGCAGGAGCAGCTTCAGCTGCTGCTACATCAGCGCCGCCCTTATCAACGATAGCCTGAATAGCACGAGCAAATGCTGAGATAGGTGCATTGAATGCGTTGCAAACTGTTGCAAGAAGGATTTCCCTTGTGGGAAGCTTTGCAAGTGAATCGATAGTTGCTGTATCAACAACCTTGCCTTCAAGGTAACCGCTCTTAACTGAGAAGTTTTTGTGAGTGTCAGCAAACTTTGAAAGGATTCTTGCAGCTGCGGTGTGATCTTCGGGGCTGATAGCGATAGCTGTTGTGCCTTCGAGAACGCCGCAGATATCGTCAAGACCAACATTCTTAGCTGCGAGGCCGAGAAGTGTGTTCTTTACAACTGAGTACTTAACACCTGCTTCACGAAGCTCTTTACGGAGCTTTGTGTCATCAGCAACGTTGATGCCCTTGTAGTCAACAACAACACCTGCTACTGAATTCTGAAGCATATCGGTAAGGTCAGCAACGATCTGCTTTTTCTGTTCCAAAACTTTTGCGCTAGGCATGTGTATTTTCACCTCCGTAGGAAAATGATTACAAAATTAAAGCCCTTTCCGCAAACCGCAGAAAGGGCATAACATACTTATAGAGTATACTCTTTTGGTATGCATCCTCTCTCGGCAGGCGGTCATAAAACCATTATGCGAAAAGCACCTGCTGTCTTCAAAAAGAACAGCTTAGATATGATAGCACAATTTCTTGTGCTTGTCAAGCATTATTTTTTATGCTTCAGCAACAACTGTGCCAACCTTGTTGGGGTTAACCTTGATGCCGGGGCCCATTGTTGAAGCTACAACGCATGAGCGGATATACTGACCCTTTGCAGCTGCGGGCTTTGCCTTGATAACAGCATCAAGGAGAGTGTTGAAGTTTTCTTCAAGCTTCTCAACGCCGAATGAAGCCTTGCCGATGGGGCAGTGGATGATGTTTGTTTTGTCAAGACGGTACTCAATCTTACCTGCCTTAGCTTCTGTAACAGCCTTAGCAACGTCAGGAGTAACAGTACCTGCCTTGGGGCTGGGCATAAGACCACGAGGACCGAGAACCTTACCAAGACGGCCAACAAGACCCATCATGTTAGGTGCTGCGATACATACATCGAAATCCATGAAGCCTTCGCCCTGGATCTTTGCAACGAGATCTTCTGCACCAACGATTTCTGCACCTGCTGCAGCAGCTGCATCAGCGTCAGCACCCTTTGCGAAAACTGCAACTCTTACTGAACGGCCTGTACCGTTAGGAAGAACAACAGCGCCTCTGACCTGCTGGTCAGCGTGACGTGAGTCAACACCGAGGCGGATGTGAACTTCAACAGTTTCGTCAAACTTAGCACTTGCAGTCTTAACAGCGAGGTCAAGAGCTGCATTGGTTTCATAGAGAGCAGCCTTATCGATAAGCTTTATGCTCTCGTTATATTTCTTTCCGTGTTTCATGTTAATTAATTCCTCCCAATCATGTGGTTAATCGGATTTTTCCTCCCACAGTTTGCAAATCAGTCAGTTACTGTAACGCCCATTGAGCGAGCTGTACCGGCGATCATGCTCATTGCAGCTTCAACTGAAGCAGCGTTGAGGTCAGGCATCTTCTGCTCTGCAATCTTGCGAATCTGATCCTGTGTGATTGTTGCAACCTTGGTCTTGTTGGGAACGCCCGAACCGCTTTCAATACCGCAAGCCTTCTTGATAAGAACTGCTGCGGGCGGTGTCTTTGTGATGAAGCTGAATGTACGGTCAGCATAAACTGTGATAACAACAGGGATGATAAGACCCATGTCGTTCTTTGTGCGCTCATTGAATTCCTTTGTGAAGGACATAATGTTAACACCGTGCTGACCGAGTGCAGGACCTACAGGGGGAGCCGGAGTGGCCTTGCCTGCGG
>CALFPM010000055.1 GCA_937919155.1 uncultured Clostridia bacterium | reverse complement strand
TGAAATAATAAACTCTCTGGTCTTTGCCTGTATCTCCGCCGTATGTAAATCTCTTACCGATTGTTTTGAATGTTTCCTTGATTGTATCGCCGAGTTTGCCCGAGAAGATTGAAGGCTCTGTTGATGAATCGTAAGTGAATTCACCGGGTTCTGCGCAGACTTCAACAATCTTGCCCTGCTCAACGATAATCATGCACTGACCGTCTGCAACGGCAATACCCGAGCCGTTGGAGATAACGTTGTCACTGCCTTTTGTGTTGGAGCTTCTGCCACCGACTCTTTTTGAGCCTTTGACCATAAGCACATCGTTTTCAAGTGAATCGCAGTAGAAAAACTCTTTCCACTGGTCTGCCATTACTCCGCCGAGTGCTCCTATACCTGCTTTAATAAGTCCCATATTGAATTTCTCCTTTCAAGAAATCAGTTTATTATTTTTTAAATTTATTCTTACCCTCTGGGCAGTTCGCAATCAACAACATCTGTGATTACATAGCCGAAAGGACTGTTTGCATCGGGTTCAACGATTACCGCAAGACCGAATTCTTCATAGCCTTCAAATCTGTAATCGTCAATGCGGATTTTAACGGAATACGTTCCGTCGCCGTTATCTTCAACGCCGTAGAATTCGTTTGTGCTGAATCTTTCAAACAGATACGGCATAACGAGATATTTTTCACCTGTGCTGAAATGAGCAGCCACAACGTTGCCGTCTTCGGGAAGCTCCGTATCACTTTCGATAAGTGTGGGATAAAGGGTGCTGAAATAAGCATCAGCTTCCCACTCGGAAAGACCGATCATATTTACATAGTCTTCCGTGCCGTTCATTTTGAATTCATTGAGCGTTACGGCATAAGCAAGAGTATCCCATACAACGGTAGGTTCATTATGTTCAGCAAATCCTTCGTAAAAAACTTTAGAAGCTGCACGGGCAACGCAGAGATTATAGAAAGCTGAGTCTTCGGTTATTTCTTCGGGTGTGTTGCCCTCATCAACCATAAGCAGTTTTGTGACAACCTCATAGCCGTCCATAGCCAGATAATACTTTGCTTTCATATCTCCGTACTCAGCAACGAGTCTGTAATCGGGAATTGTTTCGGTTACATAGCAGTCAAATTCATAAATTTTGTCTTTTTCGGTTGAGATTTCGAATACGGTATCGGTTACCTCAAAATCATCAACAATCGGCGACCACATTATCGCTTCAAGTCTGACAGCCACACCGTTTTTTGGTGAAACAAATCTGAAACAGCCTGCCGAAGTCTGAGGGTCAATGCCTGTGTTTATGCTTTCAATTTTACCCGTCAGACTCTGGTAATCATCAGAATCGCAGTCCATATAAAGAGTCATCAGCAAATCGCCGCTGTCATCCTCTTTGTTATCGCCTTTGTCGTTTGCCGAGCCGTTACCCTTCGTGTTTGCTTCTTCGATATGCGAAGGGGCATTTGTTGTTGTTTCACCCTTATCCTTGCCGCCGCAAGCCGCAAATGAGAGAAGCATAATCAGGGCAAGCAAAACGGCTGTTATCTTTTTCATTGGCATTACCTCCTTATTTATTCGGTTTATATCCCGTTGATGAATAGGGATTTTTGTTTTCTTTGGGCGGGTCGGGAATATTGCCGACGTGAATAAGCCACGAGAAAACCGTTGTTTTTATTGCAACGCCGATAACCCATACGGCGAGTGCTCCGACAAACCACCATATTGATATTTTGAAAATGAAATGAGCTGCAAGCAAAAGCCATGCAGGAATTGTCCATTCAAGGTCGAATACGAGGTTTATCAGCAACGCCGAAAAGAATCCGTTGCCCTTTGGTCTGTTCTTCTTCATAATCATTCAACAATAAGTCTGCCGCTGATTTCACGGTCAAGAGCATTATGAACGGAAAGATATTCATCAAGAATTTCTCTGCAAGAGGTTGAAACCATTCGGGGCTTGCCGTTCTTTGCAACCTCGTCATAGGGAACGGAGAAAAAGTTTTCAAGATTCTTGAAATGGAAATGCTGAAGACCGATTTTATAAATCTTTTCATCATCAAGAGGTTCGCCGTTAAGGGTGAACTTTTTGATTTCGTGAGTGTTGCGGTCATAAAGAACTCTTGTTCCTTTTGAGAACTGATAAAATTCGCAATGGGAACCTTCCCACACCTCGTCACGAAGCATAAACTTTATCATCCGTTTAAGCTGTTCGCCCGTCACACGGAGCATATATGCAGGGTCATCATAAGGGAAGCATTCCGCAAGGTCCTGATAAAGAACAATGGGACCGAGTTCCGTTGAACGGACACTTCCCGAACCGAGAAGCATAAGGTCAAGACCGAGACTGTCACGCATAATATCCGCAAACAGACCGCCGAGTTCGGTTTCACGGTATCTTGACGGATGGGTAAGCTGTCTTTTGAATCTTGTTACCATACGACCATATTTCATATCCGTTTTATTCTTGTAATACTTGATTATATCTTCAAGTTTTTCATCTCTCGGGCAGTTTTCGGCATTAATGGGAAGACTCTTCCATGTGTAGCTGTCAATGCAGTTGTTATCGGTATCAACCATAATATCGAATCTGCCTATCTGGTCTGTACCCGTACCTGCCTGAACGATAACAATATCGTTGACAACCGCTGGTTTTTCAATAAACGTATGCGAATGACCGCCTACGATAATATCAACACCCCATGCAGGGTCGAGCTTTGCGGCAAGTTTTTTATCTTCTTCAAATCCGATGTGAGTGAGAAGAACGGTAAAATCAATATCAATTCTGTTGTATGCGTTGCAGATTCTGCCGACAGTCATTGCGGCTTCATCAATATCAACGAATGTTCCCACAAGACCATCATTCTTTGTCTGCGAAAGAACGTCTTCGGTCAGAATACCGATAAACAGAACTTTCATTCCGTCAATTTCGATTATATGGTGAGGCTTGAAAAGTCTTGCACCGTTGGTTTTGATATGTAAATTTGCATTGATAATCGGGAACTTTGCACATTTTTCGATAAACAGAAGATGCGAAACACCGTAATCCGTTTCGTGGTTACCCACGGTAACAACATCGGGCGAGAGCATATTCATAATCTCGATTGTTGAAACGCCCTGATATTCGGAATCGATAACCGAGCCTCTGAACATATCGCCTGCAATGCAGTAGATTGCGTTCTTTTCTTCGTTTCTTACCTTGTTGACATATCCCGAAAGCATTGAAACACCGCCGACAAGCTTTGAATCAATTTCTTCGGCAAGAAAGTCGCCGTGCAAGTCGTTGGAATGTAAAATGGTAAGTTTTTTGAGATTAGCCATAAAATCCCCCATTAATATTTTTATTCATCCTAATTCTAACAAATAAAGATAAATCGCACATTGTACTTTAGTGCAGAAATGAAACTTTTTTTGAAAATATTTTATATTTTTATATAAAAAAAGACGGCAGATTGCTCTGCCGTCAGATTTGTTTATTCAATTAATAATGTGCCAAACCGCATCCGCAGAAAGGATTGAGCCCGAAGAGCTTGTTGAAGAAATTGATGATATTCCAGAAGAAACCAAGGAAGCCGCCCTGATGGCAGATATGTTCGCATATAACCTCTGTGATTTCAACCTCATCGGTAACCTCAAATCTGCTA
>CALFPM010000054.1 GCA_937919155.1 uncultured Clostridia bacterium | reverse complement strand
TTGTCGATTTTTAGGGCGGGATTTTATCGGGATAGAACTTGATGAAAAATATTTTAAGATTGCAAAAAACAGAATTGAAAGTTTGTTGATATAAGGCGAAGATTTTAAAACCGCGATTATAGAAACTGAAAAAAAATAAAAAAATATTGAAAAAAGTTATTGACAAATTAAAAGTATAATGCTATTATAAAACCATGAAGGGTACGACAGCCCTTGAGGAGTAGGAATATGACAACATTTACACAAATCGAAAACGCTTACAACAATTCAACACTTAACAACAACCTTTTTGAAAAGGCCGTTAAATCTTTAGCCATATCTTCTGAAAAAGACGGCTCAAACACAACTTACAATTTTGCAGACGGTTCAACACTGGACTGCGATTCTCTTAATCCTTTCACACTTAAATATGCAACTTTTGTATCAGGTGATTTATCACTTGTTGCAGAACTTAAAAAAATCGCTTAATTTTTTATAGCCCCGGAATTCTGGGGCTGGAGATGAAAAAATGAAAGTAACGATAGATGATGTAAACGCCTTTATAAATCAATTTATCTTTAACCTCAAAAATGATTTGTCGGAAGAAAATATAAAAATTACGCTTTATCAAAATTTTTATGAGATAAACCAAAAATCAAACCTTCCCGTAGCCCAGAACGAATTTGAAAGAAACTGGGTGCAGAAATTTTTTATCGCGAAAAAGACAGAGGGGCTTTCCGTGCGCTCCATACAGCTCTCTGCTAGTATTCTTTCACAGTTTTCAGCATTTATAAAGAAAGATATAACTGAATGCACTACTGACGATATTCGCTATTTTCTTCTTACTTTGCAGAAAAAAGGCGATCAGGAAGCGACTGTGCTCAACAAAAAAAGGGGACTTTCATCTTTCTACAATTTTCTTGTTCAGGAAAACGTAATGGACAAAAATCCAGTACACGCGATTAAATCGGCAAGACGTAGAAAAAAGGTTTTTCAGCCTCTGGATGATATGCAGATAGAAATTATGAGGGACGAGGCAATGAATGAAAGAGACCGGGCAATTATTGAGCTTTTTCTGTCTACAGGAATGCGAGTCGGAGAACTTTGCAACATGAACATAGAGGATGTTGACTTTGAGAATCGGCAGTGCATAGTCCTCGGTAAGGGAAATAAAGAAAGGCTGTGTTATCTTAATGCCAAGTCGATTTTTTATATCAAGAAATATTTAAAGACAAGAGACGACATGAATCCGGCTCTGTTCGTATCGTTGCAGAAGCCGCATGACCGGCTAAAAATTGCAGGGGTAGAGATATTCCTTAGGAAGCTCGGAAAGAAGCAAAATGTCAGAATTCATCCGCATAAGCTCAGGAGAACGACCGCAACGACGGCAATCAACAGGGGTATGCCGATTGAGCAGGTTCAGAAACTTCTCGGCCATGAGTCAATATCGACGACAACGATATATGCTGCCGTCAATCAGCAGGCGGTGAAAGAATCCCATGACAAGTTATTATGATTTTTTTTGATAAAAGTTATTGACATATTACACAATATGTGTTAATGTATAATCATAAAGAGCAAGAACGACAGCTTGTAAGGAGTAGGATATGACAAAGATTGAAAGAAAAGCAGTATGGATTGACCAGATTAAGACGGCAAAAAATATGGCAAACAAAGCCATAGAAGAAAAACCGTCGGATGGCGGAACCTGCAATTTTGACGAAGCCATGATAAAAAAAGAAAAATGGTTTACTTATGCTGAAATCATCTCCATATTCAACGAATGCGGATTGTCCGCAAGCAAGCACAAAGCTGGTTGGCTGTTGGTTGGAGGTTTCCACGGACAGGCTGAAAAAAATACCTTATGGGCGAAAACTTTTGCTTTTTGGCTGGAAGAGCAGGGTTTTGAAACGTCAATGTATTATCAAATAGATTAGGCAACAAAAAATAGCCCCTTCGGGGGCAAGGAGTAGAATATGCCAGAGGCAACAAACAAAAGGGTAAGAATCAACTTATCCGAAACTGCAAAAGGTTTGATTCAGTGGGATATAACAGCTGAATTTGAAACCGTTGAAGAAACAAAAAAGGCTCTTTCAGAAGCAATTGACGCTGCAAGAGAAATCATTAAAGAAAAAGACTTGACGGAGGTATCATAATGAGCGAAGAAAACGGAAATGTAACTAAGGCTTTAACAGTTTTAAAAGACGCTGTAAAGGCAGGCGCACTTGCCTTTGTAACTAAAGAAGATTGTATGGCTGTAACTCCATTGTATAAGCCGGAGATTACTGTAATTCAGCTCAGGCTACCAGCCGATAAGAACGACCAGAACGCAGACGTTTATAACATCAGCGGGAAATATATGCCTAAGCGTGAAATCGTTGACAGAATCGGAGAAGCTACAGGGCTTATCTTTATTCACGAAGGCTGCAAGACCTGGACAGAAACATACGACGATGATATTGCCGGAAAGCGAATGGTTTATGTTTCAGAGCAGCAGGCAAAGAAACGAATGAGCGATGGAAGCTGGAGAACTTCTTCTGTTCAGGCTTATGAGTTTGATCCTGTAATGCGTGCAATGCTTGATTACAATGTAACAGAATTGAACGCTCAGACAAAGCAGACTAAAAACAAATGGGGCAAAACTTTAGCTCAGACAATTTTGGAATATACAAAGGTTGCAAGACAGAGAGCAGAGACGGGAGCGCGTCTTAGAGTTATCCGCGAGCTTACAAATATGCCGACAGCCTTTTCAGCCGACGACGCAATAAAGCCGCTTGTTTTCGGTAGATTTGCACAAAACACAGATTACATCTTGCAGACAAAGGAAGGCCGTGCAATGGCTTCGGCTCAGGCTCTGGGTGTAGATGTTGCTTCGCTTTTCGGCGGCAGAAGAATTGAAACCGAAGAAAAGCCTGCTCAGATAGAAACAGCTCCGGCGGCTGCACTTCCTGAAGCTGAAACTTATGAAGATGTATCTTATGAGGGCGCGGAAGAAGCCTTTGATTCAAACGGTACTGAAAACCTTGCAGAAAAGGCCGCTCAGATTGCAACGGAAGATTTTGACGCGCTTACACAGATATTGCGCGAATACTGCGAAACTTACAAAGCAAAACTTGACGGAACACTTAAAAACGGCGTAAACCCTTATCAATTGGCAATGGAAGAACTTGATCCTAATAACTTCAACGCTTCCGTTGAAACAAGAAAAGCCATGATTCAGAGAGTTAAAGACTTTTTGAAAATCAGAGGAATTGCATTATGAAAATAGCTCATATTTCTGACCTGCATTGCTGTAAAGAACATCAGGAAGAAGCCCTCAAATCGCTCGAATTCTTACTTGATGAAATCAAGAAGAATCCTGTTGACCTTGTTGCAATTGCCGGTGATACATGGGACGCTTCTATGCTTAACACAGAGGCAAGCGGATTCAACGATTTTGTAACATCAATTCAAAATCTTGCAGACGCTGCTTCTGTTGTGATGATCTACGGAACGCCTTCACACGATACAGACGGAAGCCTTGAAGTTTTCAGAAAAATCAAGGCAAAGAACACAATTACAATTCTGGAAGCTGCAAAGCCTTATTTTCTGGAAAACGGAAAAGTTGTTGAAACATCAACAGCCCCGGAAGCCTTGATATTTGGAATTCCAGAACCACGAAAAAAGTACCTGCTTGCGAATGCGACTGCAGGAAAGGACGAGACCGAAGGCGCAATAAGAGACGCAATGCAGAAAATCTGCTTTCTGCTTGCTTCAATCCGCCGGGAATATTCAAATATTCCTTGTGTCATGCTCTATCATGGTGATATTGCCGGAAGTTCTTTACAGAACGACCGGACAATTGAGAGGGGAACAGGAATTGCAATTTCAGTTGATGAACTATCTTCAATTGGTGCAGATTATTACGCGCTAGGACATATCCACAAGCCGCAGCAGGTAGGAAACCTTCCGGCTTATTATGCCGGAAGTATCTATCCGAAAGACTTCGGCGAAACTCATAAGGCAGGGTTCAATTTTGTTGAAATCGAAAAAGGTTCGGCAAATGTTCAGAGAATTAACTTTCCACATCCTCAGAATATAAAGATTGAGGGCGGAGCTGATTTTTCTGTAGACGCTATGGGCGCAGAAGGTGATTTCAGCGGAAAAAAAATCTGGCTTGAAATTACCTGCTCAAAAGAAGAACGTGTTTTGCTTGACGAAGACAAGATTCTTTCAGAAATTAAAAAACACGGTGCAGTAGAGGGAAGCCGCGTTACAATCAGCGAAATTCCTACGGAAACAGTAAGAGCCGCCGAAATTACGGAAGCCTGCGGAGTTTCTGACAAATTTAAAGTATGGGCTTCAAATACAGGGCTTGAACTTAAAGATTCTGTTTTGCAGAAAATTGCCGAACTTGATACAGAAATTTCAAAAGGAAATGCAAAAGCGCAGGGGGCGTGGGAGCTTGTATCCCTTAAATTGCGCGGATCAATTGGAATCTATAAGGGAATCGGCAAGGATGAAATTGCAATAGATTTTGATTCTTACGATTCTGGACTTATTGCGCTGACCGGCGAAAACGGAAAAGGAAAAACAACGCTTATTGAAAACTGCCATCCTTATCCGCAGTTGCTTACAAGAAAAGACAAGCTTCAGGAACAGTTCAGACTGCGCAACAGTTTCCGCGAAGTTATCTACCGCGACAGAGATTCTAAGCGCATGGTAAAATGCCTTATACAGATTGACGGAGAAACAAAATCAGGATCATGTAATTATTTTGCTTATACGTCAGATGATTGCGGCAAAACATGGAATGCAGTTCCTGGAGTTGACAAGAACCTGAAACCTTATGAAGATTTTATTGTTCAGACGTTCGGACCAATTGAATTGTATTTGCGAACAGCATTTATAACTCAAAGACCGACAAAGAATCTTCCTGATTTGACAGACGCTACAGCAGGAGAAAAGAAAACTCTTTTTGTTGAGCTTGCCGGAATTGACTATTTACAGAAATTTGCGGATGCCGCAAATGAAAAAGTAAAATCAAACGAAAATCTTGTACATGATTCTGAAATCAAAATTCAGATGTTGCAAAGCAATTTGAGCAGAAAATCAGAAATTGAAAATTCAATCTCTGAATCTGAAAAAACTGCAAAAATTAAACAGTCTGAACTTGAAGAAATTACAGAAAATGGAAAAGCTGCAAGAACTAAGCTGAATGAAGCTCAGGAACGTTACAACACTGAAAAGGAAAGACAAAAGAAAGAATCTGAAATCCTTGAAAACGTTTCAAACCTTAAAAACGAAATCTCGAATATTGAAAGCGAGATTATGAAGAATCAGACAGCAGCAGAAAAACGCGCGGAAAATGAAAAAATAATCGCCGATTATGAGGATTTGCAGAAAATTATTGCAGAAGAACAGAAAAAACGAAACGCAATAAATGAAGCAAACAACGCAAAAATGAGCGAGTATCTACAGAAGAAAAGCGAGTTTGACGCAAAGCAGGCAGAAATTAAAAAGTATCTTGATGACTGCAAAGCCGAAAAGAACGCTGTAGAAAAAGACATCCTGACCGCCCAGAATGAAATCAAGTTCAAAGAGCGTGACCTGTCTGAAATTGTAGACACCTGCCCGACTTGCGGACAGAAACTTCCGGCAGAAAAGATTGCAGAACTCAATGCAAAAAGAGACGAGGCAAAAAAGGCTGTAAAGATTCTTGAAGATAAAATTTCTGAACACAAAGAAAAACTTTCAGAAATCGAAAAGAAAACTTCTGAACTTGAAGCAGACCTTTCAGAACTTGCATTCTCTGAACCTGCAAAGCCTGCTCAGGATGTTTTTGATTCTACCGCGGAAAATGAAGCAACGGCAAAATTAAACGCTATAGACATCAACAAAGCCAAAACAGAACTTGAAACGGCAAAGACCGCGGCTGTAAGAAACGAAGGATTAACGGCTCAAATTTCAGACAAGAAGAAACTTCTTGAAAATGCTGAAAATGCACTTCAAGAAAATCTTACAAAGAAAAATGAAAACGCAGAAAATGAACTTACAGATGCACAAAGGAATATTGATTCTTTGACCGAAAAATTCACTTCTGTAAAGTCTGAAATTGCTGCAATAAACGCGACAATAGAAGCTGATAAAAAGACGCTTGCAGAAATTGCCGAAAGTGAAAAGGAACTTGAAAAAGTAAAGAAAGATTCTGAAAAGGCAAGAATTGAAGCTACAGAATGGGAACTTGTTTCAAAGGCATTCGGCAAGGACGGAATTCAGGCTCTTGAACTTGACGCGCTTGCGCCTGGAATTTCAGAAACTGCAAACAGAATTCTAAAGTCAGGTTACGGCGACAGGTTCTCTATAAGCATAGAAACAACAAGAATCGGCGGTTCTGGAAAAAAGACTAAGCAGATTGAAGATTTCAAAATCATGGTAAATGATAACGGAGATGTAACAACACTTGAAAACAAGAGCGGCGGTGAATCTGTGTGGATCAAGCGCGCAATTTATGACGCCTTTGCAGTCATAAGAAGACGCAACACCGGATTTGCTTTCCTCACCTGTTTCCAGGATGAAACAGACGGTGCACTTGACGCCTCGGCGAAAACTGCCTATTGTCGAATGCTTGAGGCAAGCCATGACGCTGCAAAGTTACGGCATACAATTATCATAACTCATTCAAACGAAGTAAAAGCAATGATCGAACAGAAAATTGCAATGGAGAGCTTGTAAAGCTCAGGGAGTAGAAACAATGGAAGTTATAGCAGGAATCTTACACGACACTTACCCAGACGAAAACGGGAAAGAAATTCCTTACGAAGACAAGGTTATTGGTGTTCTTAAAGAAGATACATTCAAGTGTGTTTCAATTACAGATTTATTTATGACATTCGATATGCCGAAAGAAGAATTTTTTGCAAAAGTTACAGATATACAGACAATCTGGGGCAAGGAGTAAAAACAATGGAAACAAGAAAAATTAAAATTTCTGAAATCGAAATGAACGAGGACAGAACCGAAGGCGGAAAGGGCGATATTGAAAGCCTTGCAAGAAACCTCGAAAAATACGGACAGATTAACGCTGTAACCGTTGTTAAGGCAACTGTTGAAAGTGATTATACATTCCGTATTATAGCAGGGCGCAGACGAGTAACGGCAGCTAAATCTCTTGGCTGGGAAGAAATCCGCGCCGATGTATACGAAATTGATGAAATCAGCGCGGAAAGTGAAGAAATGATTACTCTTTCAGAAAATGCGGCCCGCGAAGAAATGAACGCTATTGATGAAGGAATTCTTTACGCAAATGAACTGAATAAAGGAACTCCAGTTGAAGAACTTGCAGCTTTATTCTGCCGTAATAAAAGAACAGTTTACCAGAGGGCTAAACTTGCTTCACTTATTCCTGAAATGAGGGAACTTTATAAGGCTGAAAAACTGCCGCTTCATATTGCTGCAATGGCTGCTGAACTGCCCGAAGAAGCTCAAAAAAAATGTGCCGATAAATGCAAGGAAAAAACATGGGGAACTCTTTCGGAGTGGGAAGTCAGGGCAATTGTTTCAGAAGTTTCCGAAGATTATGTCAACAAACTTGGTGACTGTAAATCATGCGAAAACTGCCCGAAAAGAACGCGCTATTCTGATAAAACCTTGTTTCCTGAACTTGCAGAAACCTGCGACAGATGTTTGGATCATGGATGTTTCTTGAAGAATTACAAAGAATTTATTGAAAATGAATTTGAAAAGTTCAACAAGAAAAACGGCGGTGAAAAATATAACCGTGTCGTAACGGCAGAAAAGATTCCTGATAATCTTGATTTGAGCTTCAAAATTGGTGAGATTTCAGAAGATGAAGAAAATCTTACAGATATTACGCCGGAAGAAGATACAGGAATAAAGGCAAAACTGGAAGCTATGAAAAAAGTTGAGTTTGTGCCTTGCTGGAACGGAAAATCTTTTGAAGTTATAGAACTTGCAAAAGTAAAAGATATAAAATCCGTATATGAGGACAAGGAAGAAAAAAAAGAACCGACTGCATGGGAACTTTCACAGCTTAAAGAAATTGAAGATGTATGCAGATGTCTTTCAGACGAGGAGAAAAAGCCTGTTCTTGAAAATTATTCTAACTGGTGGAGAGTAAGAAGAAATATAAATGACAGTTTTGAAAAAAAACTGAAAGAAGCCGTATTTACAGATAGCGACGATAAAATTCTTGATAAGGAACAGATTGCGCTTGTTGTTCTTCTGAACTGTCAGATAAACGAGCTTAAAGAACTTCCGGGATTTGACAAGGATGTAAAGCCATGTTCTTTTGATGAATTTGAAAAACTCTTGAAAGTAAACCGCGGATTGCTTCTAAGAACTATGTTAAAATCGCTTTTAAGCGGTTATAAGCCAAAACCTGGAATTTCAAATGTTGAAGAATCTGAATGGCAGAAAATCTTTGAATATCTGGATATTGACCTTGCAGCCATAAGGGATAATTCTGTAAGGGAAGTTTTAGGAATAGCGGAAGAAAATTCTAAAAAATCAGAAGAAGATTTTGATGAAGATATTGAAAAATTCGGCGTTATTGATGATAATATAGACTAAATAAAAGGCCGCCAGACGACAGGCGGCCGATAAACGGAGCAGAAAAATGAAACGTTATATTTCAACATCATTCTGGGATGATGAATGGGTTATGAGCCTTGACTTCACGGAAAAAGGCTTGTATTTATATCTCCTCACAAACTCTCTTACAAACATCGCCGGAGTTTACAAACTTCCAAAAAAACGAATGATTTTTGATACAGGCTTGGAAGAAGAGCAGGTTGAGAAAATCATGCAGAAATTTGAGGACGACGGTAAAGCCTATCGACATGGAGAATACATAGTCCTTCCGGCATGGCCACATCATCAGAAATGCGCAAATGCAAATATTCAGAAGGGAATTTCACGGATTTTAAAAGACCTTGACCATGAATTAATTGAATTTCTTGCTCAGGTTGGTTATCGTTATCCTCTTGAAGAATTCTTAGGTTTTTCTGAAGAAACAATTTTAGAAAAAGCAGATGATCCAAAAATGTCGGAAGAACAGAAGCTCTTCTTGAAGTTATGGCATACAACTAAAGACAAAGACGGAATCTGTATATTCCAGGTAACGGCTCCGATTGAAAATCCAAAAGACTGGAAACGATATTGGGAAGAATCAAAACCGACAAAAGAACAGATTAAAAAAGCCTTTGCAAATTTTGCAGACGGAATCAATTCAGGGGCGATTCAAAGAAGATGGATTCCTGCAACTCCTGACCGGTTTGTTTTAAAAGGCGGAATTTCGCGCTATCTTGAACCTGTTGCAAAAGACGAACAAAGGAAAGATAAAGAAAGCCACATGGCAGGAAAACTTAGGCTTGGAGAGTAAAAATGGAAAATATAAAAACTACAAAAGGCAACTTATTATTCAACACAATCAAGAAAACTTTTATTTGTGAGAAACACGGGCCTGTTGAGTGTGATGTTACCATAATAGCCGGAAAAGCTTCAGAAGCGTTTTGTCCTTTATGTCAGACAGAAAAGATTGCAGAATTTAACGAAAAAGAAGAGCAGGAGCGAAAAGAAAAAAATAAAAGAGTGTTCATAGAAAAAATGCAGGAAATGAACATTGAAGAAGAATTTTATTTTTCGACTTTAGATTCTTATGTGCCACAAGTTCAGTCTCAGGCAGCCGCTAAAAAGGCAATAAAGGAACTGATTGAGCAGAAACACGGAAAGGTTATTCTTCTAGGGTCAAATGGGGGCGGAAAAACTCATTTAGGCACTTGCGCTGTTAAGGCTCTGGGTGGAAAGGTCTACACGATGTATGAAATTTCCACAATGATACGACAAGCATATTCGCCACTTGCCAGAAAATCAGAACTTGAAATCGTAAATGAATTAGCTTCTATTCCTATGCTGTTTATTGATGAAATGGGTAGAAGTAAAGGAAGCAGTGCTGAACTTAATTGGTTGAGCTATATTCTTGATAAGCGACATCAGAGACGGCTTCCTTTTATTCTTGCAACAAATGCACATCTTATGAATGATTGTCCGCACGGAAAAAAAGGCTGCGACGAATGTTTTGAGAACTTTCTTGGAAATGATATTATCTCAAGACTTGGGCAGGATTCAAAGATTATAAAAATGTATGACGCGCCTGATTACAGGCGTAAAAAATAAAATAAAACTAAAGGAGTAAAAAGAAATATGCCAAAGGCAAGAATTCCATATAAAAAACATATAGGGCAAAAGTTTAATAAACTACTCATTCTTGATTTAGAAAAACGAGGTAGACGTGGATATTATCTCTGCAAGTGTGATTGTGGGGAACAAAAATGGATTGGATGTGACCATATATTAGATTCTAAAACTAAGAGTTGTGGTTGCGAAAGAACAAAAGAACACCATAAAGATTTGACTGGAATGAAATTTGGTAAATTAACAATAATTAAGGAAAGTGAAAGGAAAAATGGAAGGATAGCGTGGGAATGTAAATGTGATTGTGGAAATACAATTATTATAACATCAGAAAATTTAAAATATGGACATACACAGAGTTGTGGATGTTATCAACGTGAAAGGGCAAAAGAAGCACATACTAAGCACGGGGATACAAAATCAAGATTATTTATGATTTTACAAGATATGAAAGCAAGATGTTATAATCCTAAAAACAATAGATATTATAGATATGGTGCAAGAGGAATCTGTATTTGTGAAGAATGGCTTGATAAAGAAAACGGTTATATAAACTTCAAAAAATGGGCTATTGAAAATGGGTATGCAGACAATTTAACGATAGATAGAATTGATGTAAACGGAAATTACGAACCTGCAAATTGCAAATGGTCTACAAATAAAGAACAATCGAATAATCGAAGTACAAATAGATATATTGAGTACAACGGTCAAAAGAAAACAATGTCGGAGTGGTCTGATATTACAGGAATTGCATATCATACTATTCAAAATAGATTAAATACAAAAAAAACACTGAATGAGGTTTTTAAGAAATAAAAGGAGGATGAAAATGACAGATTTGAATCATGTTGTTTTAATTGGAAGACTTACACAGGATCTTGGTTCTGATGAAAGAAGTTTTGGTTATGTAGGAAACGGACAGGCAAGAGCAAATGTTTCTATTGCTGTAAACCGTTCTAAAAAGCAGGGCGACCAGTGGATTGAAGAGGTTAACTATTTTAACCTCACCATCTGGGGAAAAACCGCAGAAAATCTTAAACCATATCTTACAAAAGGAAAGCAGATTTGTGTCGAAGGGCACTTGAAGCAATATCGATGGGAAAAAGAAGGACAGAAATTTTCTAAAGTTTCAATTGTTGCTGATAACGTGCAGCTTTTGGGCGGAAAATCTGATGGCGGACAAAGCTCAGGTGCGCCGACTTTCAAACCTGTAGAAAATAATGGTTATAGCGGTGAGGAAGGAGATTTCCCGGAAGATCTTCCCTTCTAGCGTAAGAATATTATTAGAAGTTTTCGACGGAACTTTAGTAAAACAGGAGTAGAAAAATATGCAGAATAATCTTTCAGACTTAAACAATCATTTATTTGCACAGCTTGAACTTTTAAACAACGGCGAATTAAGTAACGAAGAACTTGAGAAAGAAATTAAGAAAACTAAAGCCATGACTTCGATTTCTTCTCAGATTCTTAAAGTTGCAAGCATCCAGATTTCCGCAATTAAGACCGCTAAACAATGCGGACTTATGAATCAGGATATGCCTTCCTTAATTGCAACTAAAGATTCAAAAAATGCTGAACTTGAAAAAGAAAAGGCAAAAATGAAACTTTTAGGAGCAGCAAAATGAAAAGAGTTTACACGGATGAACAGCGGAAATTCTTTGAAAAATTCGTTCCGGGGCATTCTGGAGTAGAAATTGTTGAAGAATTCAACCGCCGTTTTAACACGAAAATAACTTATCAAAAAGTCAAAAGTTACATGAAAAATCACAATCTTAAAAACGGCCTGCAGCACTATAAATCTCCAAAGGGTGAAAGTAAAGTTTTCCCTAAAGAAATTACTGATTTTATAATTGCAAATAATTACGGAAAAACTGCGATTGAAATAATGGAACTTGTAAATGCTGAATTCAAAACTGATTATAAAATAAATCAAATAAAGGCATTCAGAAAAAATCATAATTTGATTTCAGGAATCAAAGGACAATTCCAGAAAGGTCATGTTCCGTGGCTTAAAGGAAAAAAAGGTTTACATTTTCCAGGAACTGAAAAAACATGGTTTAAAAAAGGGCAGGTTCCTTCGAGTCATAAGGAAATCGGAACGGAAGTTGTAGATAAAGAAGGTTATCATAAAATAAAAATTGCAGAAACGAATAAATGGAAATTCAAACACATTATGGAATGGGAAAAACATAATGGAAAAATTCCGGACGGATGTATCATTGTATTTAAGGATAACAATAAGGACAATATTGATATATCGAACCTTATGTTAGTAACAAAGGCAGAACACGTAATTATGAATAGCAAGGGCCTGCGTTTTGACAATGCTGAACTTACTGAAAAAGGGCTGTTAATTGCAAAGCTGAAACATAAAACAAGCGAGCTTACAAGGGAGATGAAAAATGCCAAAAACAACAACTCTTAAAGAATTCTGGAATGATGTAAAACACGGTGTTTATAACTTCACGAAAGACGGGAAATGTGTTTCCTGTGGAAACTGCTGTACTGCTCTGCTTCCTGTTACGAAAGAGGAAATAAAAGCAATAAAGCGTTATGTAAAGCGAAAACATATCAAGCCTGTAAAAAACTCTAACGTCGATTTAGATTTGACTTGTCCGTTCAGAAACAACAATGAAAAGAAATGTAATATTTATGAAGTCCGGCCAACTATTTGCCGCGATTTCAAATGCGACAAGCCACAGAAATTGATAGACGAAACAAAAGAAAAATATAATTATGATAACAGATTTCATACTGTAAATATGAGGAGTATATTTTAATGGAACGTATTAAAATGTTTAGAGACAGTTTTCAAAACTGGAAAAATAAAGAAATCCCGAAAGCTCAGTTAATTTTGACTGATATTCCTTATCAACTTGGAACAAATGCATACGGTTCTAATCCTATGTGGTATGAGGGGGGGGATAATACTAATGGCGAAAGTAAATATGCAAAGAAAGAATTCTTTGACACTGATTCTAAAGCCGGATTTAGAATTCCAGAGTTTTTCCACTTCTGTTCTAATCTTCTGAAAAAAGAACCTAAGGACAGGAATTCTGCCGGCTGTATGATTTTATTTTGTGCCTTTGAGCAGATTGAAGAATTAAAACATTATGCAAAAGAATATGGATTCCCGAATTCACAGGTTTTTATTTTCTATAAAAATTATTCAGCTCAGGTTCTTAAAGCAAATATGAGGGCTGTAGGGAACTTTGAAACGGCAGTTTTATTTTATCGCGATAAATTGCCAAAATTCAGAAACAACGGAAAAATGGAATTCTTATGTCAGCCTTGGATTGATGATAGGTCAACTCCCAAAGTACACCCGACACAAAAGCCGGTTCCGCTTCTGGAGCATTTAATTAGTTTATATACTGATGTTGATGATGTTGTAATTGATTGTTGCGCTGGGAGTGGCACAACGCTTTTAGCAGCCGGAAACATTGGAAGAAGAGCATACGGATTTGAGTTGAAAAAAGAATTTGTTGATGGCTTTTACGAAAAACTTTTTCCTTTAATTCAAGAGGATATGTTTACAAAGGCAGAGCGCGAAGAAAAGCGTGCTGAAAAATTAAGCCTGTTCAGTAATGCAGAGTTAGAAAAGTGTAAATAATCTTAGTAAAAAGTTATTGACAACATAACAAGATTGTGCAATAATGAAAATACGCAGGAACGACAACTGCAAAGGAGTAGAACTTGACCAACGAAAGAAAATCAATTGCTCAACTTGTAAGCAGTCAGCATGAGCAGTCAGAAGAAACGGAATTTTATCCGTCAACACAAGAAATAGTAAACAAAGCCGCTGAATGGATTTCTGAACACGGAACAGACGTTTATTCCGTTCTTGATATAGGCTGCGGAAATGGTGCTTTTTTCGAGAAGTTAGATAAAACAGATTTCTTCTATAACGATGATTACAAACATAAAAAACACTTTTCAAAATTACATCAGCATTATAAAAAATACGGAATAGAAAAGTCTTATATTCTTGCAGAACAGTTGCCGGAAGATGTAATTCTTTTAGGTTCAGATTTCAGAACAAATACTCTTATTGATAAAAAAGTAGACTGCATTTTCTGCAATCCGCCTTATTCAGAATTTGAAGAATGGGCTGAAAAGATTATTCTTGAAGGAAACTCAAAAAAAATAGTTCTTGTAATTCCTGAACGCTGGCGAAATTCTGAAAGAATAAAACTTGCACTTGAAAAAAGAAAATATACTTTTGATTCAATCGGATTCTTTGATTTTCAGAACGCAGAACGAAAAGCACGTGCAAACGTTGAAGTTATCGGAATAAGACCTGACGCAGAATTTATAAACGGCTCAAGATACGACAGAAACGTAACTGATCCGTTTGATACCTGGTTTGATAATACGTTTTCACTCAATGCCGAAAAAATAAAGGAACATGAAAGCGAATGGGAGAAAAACCATAAACACAGGCAGGAAATCATCGAAAGGGGTGATACTGCTGAAATGCTTGTAAAATTCTATAATGATGATATGGAAAAGCTCTATAATAATTACAGAGCTTTAGAAAAACTTGACGCTGAAATCTTTGAAGAATTAAAAGTTGATGTTCCTATGCTAAAAAAATCACTCAAAGAACGGCTTCAGGGCCTGAAACATCTTTATTGGGATATGCTTTTCAAGCGTTATGATAAAATTACAAGCCGCCTTACAACTAAGGGCCGTCAGAATGTAACAAACCGTTTAAACGATAATACTGCAATAGACTTTACGCTTGAAAATATATTTCAGCTTACTATGTGGATAATCAGACATTCAAATACACTTTTCGACCAGCAGATAACAGAATTTTTCTTTGATCTTGCTAAACCTGAAAACATTCACCGTTATAAATCTAATAAAAGGTGGAATGATTCAGACTGGAAATACTTGAAAGAGCAGTGTTTTGAATACGGAAGGTTCAGAACAGATAAAGCAATAAAAATGCTTTCAAACATTATGCTTGATTACAGAATTATCGTTTCAGACTGGCATAATTTTGAAACGGACTGGTATAAATGCCGGCTTTCAGGTTCCTGCCTTGATTTTCTTTATGATATGAGTGTAATTGCTGAAAATTTAGGATTTCCGCTTGATTTGAACATACCTGGAAAATATGATGATATAGAGCTTTCAGACTGGCAGAACCGTGATATTTATACACGAAAGGGTGAGCTTTTCTGCAACCTAAAACTTTACAAAAACGGAAACAGACATATAAAATTCTGCAAGGAATTCATGCAGAAATTGAATGTTGAAATGGCAAGAATTAATAAATGGATAAACTCAAAAGAAGAAGCAAAAGAACAAAGAACATTTGATTTAAAAGATAGATTCATTATGTTCCCGCAAAATTTTGTTGACGAACTGCGCAAGAACCCCAAATACGCCGAATGCTTCGCATAACCCCCGCCCCGCGCTCCGCGCGGGGCTTTCTCGTCTCCGTTTCGTATATTGACATAATACCCAAAAATCGCCCCGTTTTTTATACACCCCCAACCCTTGACACTTCCCTTCCAATCTTGTATAATTAAACCACAATCAAGTTATATCATCCCCGAAAGGAGATCCCCTATGTATATCTGGTCCAAGCCCGCCTCCGCCCAAGTCTTCAAGCACACCCGCAAGTGGCCCGAGGACTCCACCGCCCTGACCCTCCACGCCGCCCGCAATATGGTGGTGTCGGGGCAGGTCTGTCTGCGGGATACCGATACCGCCTTTGAGGTCACGGCTCTGGAGGTCGGTTCCCTCCCCGCAGGTATCACCGCCGCCACCTACGTCACCGACTACGCGATCTACAACGACGGCGTTCCCTACCCCGATATCCTGTCCACCAAGACCACCTGCCACGTGACCATGAACACCACCCAAAGCCTGTGGTTCTCCTTCACGGTGGGAGATGACGCCCCCGTGGGCACCCACACCGTGACGGTCACCGTCAAGACCTCCCTGGGGGACTACTCCATCGACTGGAAGCTGACGGTCTACCCCGTCACCCTCCCCGCCCCCAAGGATTCCGCCTTCGGCCACGAGTATTTCCTCAATCCCTTCAGCAACTTCCCCAAGGATCGCCCCTGCGAGAAGCCTCCCTGCGAGCCCTTCTACACCCATATCCGCTACGACGAGGGCTGGTGGGATCTCATGGCCAACTTCGCCAAGACGCTGAAGACCATGCGCGTCAACAGTCTGAACATTCCCGTTATGGCGCTCCTCTCCGACGGCGGCTCCAAGCGGATCAGCGACCCCGAGTGGGAGCTGGATTTCGGTCTCTTTGACCGCTTCGTGGAGCATTTCATGGAGCATGGCTCCTTCCGCTACCTCTCCATCTGCTCCGTCATTGGTGCGGTCAACGGCAAATATATGCAGGCCCTCGACGAAAACGGCAAGGTGTTCTGGCTGGAGATCTTCACCCCCGCCTGCGAGGCCTGGGCCAAGACCTTCTACAGCAGTCTCTACAAGCATTTTGAGGAAAAGGGCTGGCTGCCCATGCTACAGATGCGCCTCCAGGACGAGCCCCACACCTCCGAGTTCTGGAAGTGGGCCAAGGATCTCTGCCGTGAATGTATGCCCGGCATTATCTGCGGCGAGCCCATCGACACCCACACCGTCTCCCGCGAGCTCTGCGGCTACGTGGATCAGTACATCCCCCGCATCGAGGTCTACGAGGAGGGCAAGGACTACTATCTGGAGCGGCAGCGCGCAGGCGATCAGGTCTGGTGCTATTCCTGCTGCTACCCCTTTGAGATGGGCTGGATGAACAAGTTCATCGACCTGCCCCCCATCTACTCCCGCCTCATGAAGTGGGCCTGCTTCACCCACGGCATCACGGGCTTCCTCCATTGGGGCTTCAACTACTGGGATATTTCCACCTACGGCCTCCATCCCGATGCCCGCTTCAAGGGTGACGGCTTCATCGTCTACCCCGATGCCGAGCATAACAGCCTCATGCTCTCGGCCCGCGGGCTGAACACCATCGACGGCTTGCAGGATTGGGAGCTTCTGAACCTCCTGCGGGAGAAGAACCCCGCCGCCGCCAAGGCCATCGGCGTGGAGCTGTCCGACGCCGCCGAGCCCACCTGGGGTAATGCGCTGTACGCTTGCTTCGATCAGCGCGTGGAGGAGAAGCTGATTCAGCCCACCTTCATCACCATGTATCCCGTTGAGGTCAGCCCCCTGACCAAAAAGTCCCCTGTGGATCCTCGCG
>CALFPM010000053.1 GCA_937919155.1 uncultured Clostridia bacterium | reverse complement strand
CGGCTAACGGCCGCCGAGGGTGACCTTAGGGAAAGTGCAACAGAGATATACCGCCTGCAATTTTGCAGGTAAGGGTGGAAAGGCGAGGTAAGAGCTCACCGGCGTGCGGGGAACCGCACGGCCCTGCAAACCCTATCCGAAGCAACACCGACAGGAGGAGGAGCTTTGCTCCGGCGTTTGCTCGACGATACTCCGAAAGGTGGCTAAAGCCTTGCGGCAACGCAAGGCGTAGACAGATGATTGCCTTGAATGACAGAACTCGGCTTACAGACCGTCTCAGTTTCGCTCAATTTAATTTTACGATGGTTGCTATGGATGAATTGGTAACAATTTCAGGTACGGTTGAGTACATAACATATCAGAATATTGAAAACGGTTACACTGTGCTTGATTTTACAAGTGACGGTGAACTTTTTACTGCAACGGGCAATGTAAGCGACCTTTATAACGGAGAAAGAGTTACTTTTATCGGCAAATGGACTGTTCATCCCACTTTCGGAAAGCAGTTTAAAATTGAGATGTGTCAGCGTGAAATGCCTCAGACGGCAGCGGATATGCTCTCTTATCTTTCTTCCGGAATTGTAAAAGGTGTCAAAGAAAAAACAGCGCAGAAGATAGTTGAAAGATTTGGTGAAGATTCTTTTTATATTATTGAAAATTATCCTGAGCGATTGGCCGAGATCAAAGGCATTTCAAAAGAGAGAGCAAGAGAAATATCTGCGGAGTTTATGCGCAGAGCATCGGAGCGAGAGGCACTTATCTCTCTTGAAAAATACGGAATAACAACTGCCGAATGCCTCAAGGTTTTTAAAGTGTTTGGCTCAAGGAGCGTTGAAATTGTTGAGCATAATCCGTATCTTCTTTGCGGAGAGGGAATAGGTATCACATTTGAAAAGGCGTGTAATATTGCAAATCACCTTCCCGTGCCTCCGGCAGATGAGTTCAGAGTTGATGCGGGTATTCTTTATGTTGTAAGGCATAATCTTTATAATGGTCACACTTGCTTGCCCAGAGAAAAACTGATTGTTCCTTGCTGCGACTTGCTTGATGTGAGTGCCGATACGGTTGAAATCAGACTTGATAATCTTATTGAAAACCGAATGCTTGTCAGTGATAATCTGAGCGCTAAAGATTTTATATTTCTTCCTGATATATATAATGCAGAGAAAAACGCTGCGAATTCTATTTTGTTTATGAAAAGGTTTGCTCCCAAATGTCTTGATAACATTGATGAACAAATCAATAAAACTGAACTTATCAGCGGCGTTTGCTATAATGACCGCCAGCGTCAGGCAATAAGACTGGCTGTTGAAAGAGGAGTTCTTGTTCTTACCGGTGGCCCCGGAACAGGAAAAACCACAACACTCAGAGGTATTCTTAAAGTGTTTGAAGCGCAGGGTCTTGAGGTTGCGCTTGCTGCCCCTACGGGCAGGGCTGCCAAAAGAATGAGCGAACTCACAGGCAGAGAGGCTCAGACGATTCACAGGCTTCTTGAAGTTGAATGGGACAGAAGCGACAGACCTGTTTTTCAGCGTAATAAGCGCAATCCTCTCAGTGCAGGTGCAGTTATAATAGACGAACTTTCAATGGTTGACATTGTTTTATTTTCCAGTCTTCTTGATGCATTGCCAATAGGCTGCCGACTTGTTATGGTCGGCGATTCCGATCAGCTGCCGCCTGTAGGTGCGGGCAATGTCCTGCATGATATTATAAATTCAAAAGCACTGCCTGTGGTGGAACTTAAGGATGTGTTCCGTCAAGCTATGGAAAGCCTTATTGTTACCAATGCTCATAAGATAGTCAACGGTGAATTACCCGAAATTACAAGAACTGACAAGGACTTTTTCTTTCTGGAAAGAACTGTTCCGATGTCCGCGGCCAAAACAGTTGCAGAATTATGTTCCGAAAGACTTCCTAAAGCATACGGATATTCCCCGACAGAGGATATTCAGGTGCTTTGTCCTTCGCGCAAGGGTGATGCGGGCACTGTTCGCATCAACAAGATTCTCCAGTCTTCGCTCAATCCTCCTGCAAAACATAAACGCGAGCAGACTTTCGGTCAGCGTGTTTTGCGAGAGGGCGATAAACTTATGCAAACCAAAAACAACTATAATATTCCTTGGTCCGGTTCGGAAAAAGACGGTCTCGGCGTATTTAACGGTGATATCGGTAAGCTTGAGAAAATCGACACGGGAGCCCATTTGCTTTATGTCCGTTACGATGACAGGCTTGCAGAATATCCTTTCGAAAGTCAGGCTGAACTTGAACATGCTTATGCAGTTACGGTTCATAAAAGTCAGGGCAACGAATTTGATGCGGTTGTTATGCCTGTTGCGGGTGTTGTTGAACAGCTTGCATACAGAAATCTGCTCTATACTGCAGTGACGAGAGCAAAAAAACTGATGGTGCTTGTCGGCTCAAGAAGCACTGTTTTGCGTATGGTTACCAACAACAGCAAAGCCAAAAGATATTCGGCGCTGAAAAACTTTATCATGTTGGGTGATGCCTGATGAACAGGTTTATAGACACAGTTTTTTCCGCTCTGTTTCCTCACCGATGCGCATATTGCGGAAGGGTTGTTCCGAGTGATAAATTTGTTTGCGATGAATGCAAAAAGAACTTGCCGAGAATAGTTGATCCTATTTGCGAGAAATGCGGCAGAGGCAAGGATAAATGCATATGCAAGAAAGCTCAGAAATATTTCAAAAGTATCGTTGCGCCGTTCTATTATTCGGGAATTGTTCGTGACGGTGTCCATGCATTCAAATTCCGTCACCGTATTGCCAATGCAGAGGAATACGGATCGGAAATGAGCAACACGGTGATTGAACGTTACAGGGATATTTCATTTGACTTCATCACGACAGTTCCGCTCACCGACAAGAGCAGGAGAGAAAGAGGATACAACCAGTGTGAATTGCTTGCTGAAAATATCAGCAAAAAACTTGGTGTTGAATTCAGGAAAAATGTCATTGTAAAAATTTTTGATACTCATAAACAACATCGGATAAGTCCTGCTTTGCGAAGAGGAAATCTGATCGGAGCGTTTGATGTGCTTGTTCCTTCGGATGTTGAAGGTAAAGTGATTTTGCTTTGTGATGATATCTGCACAACAGGCGAAACATTGAATGAGTGTTCAAAGATGCTGTGGCTTTACGGCGCAAAAGAGATATATTGTGTATCATTGGCGCTTACATTGCCAAAAAATAAAAAGAATATTATACATTAGTATACTGAAAGGTGGTGAAATCCGATGTTCGGTGCAAATATAGGAATTGATCTCGGCACAACTTCGATTGTTGCTTATGTTGAGGGCAAAGGTGTTGTTATGTCGGAACCAAGTGCGGCGGCATATGAAAAAGAAAGCGGAAAGCTTATCGCAGTCGGCAAGCGCGCTTGGGATATGATCGGCAAAAATCCCGATTCAATCAGAGTGGTTAAGCCTATGGAGCACGGTGTCGTTTCGGATTTCACAGCCACGAAACATATACTTAAATACATTCTTTCAAAAATTTGTAAGAATATGGTCTTTAAACCAAATGTTGTTATTTGTGTTCCCTCAATGGCAACGAGTCTGGAAAAAAGAACTATTCTTGATCTTGTTACTTCTGCCGGTGCAGCCAAAGCTTGTCTTATTGAAGAACCGCTTGCTGCAGCGCTCGGCGCAGGCATAAAAAGCACTCGCCCTGTGGGTGCTATGGTTGTTGATATAGGCGGCGGAACAACCGATATTGCCGTTATCACCATGGGTTGTATTTCCGTTTCCCGTTCGCTGAAAGTCGCGGGCAACACTTTCGATGAAGCAATAGCCAGGCAGATAAGGCGCGAGCGTGACGTGATTATCGGCGAGAGAACCGCTGAATTGCTGAAGAAACAAATCGGTTATTCTTCTTTGCGCGATGTTGAGCTCGGCATGACCGTAAAGGGCAAACATTTTATTACTAATCTTCCTGTCAGCATTGATGTCAGTTCAACGGAAGTTTATCTTGCAATGAGACCTCATTTAGAGGCTGTTTCTGAAGCTGTTCGTTCTGTTCTTGAATTGACCCCTCCCGAGCTTTCTGCAGATATCTGTGAATCAGGAATATATCTTACGGGCGGTGGCGCACTACTGAAAGGTATCGATAAAATGATTCAGCGTAAAACAGGAATCAAAACATTTGTCGCAAAGGATGCGCTTAACTGTGTTGCAATCGGAACAGGAGAGGCTCTTTCTCATATAGATATTCTCAGCCAAAACGGATATGTATTTAAGGCTCGTGACGAAATTGGTGGTCTTGAACCTGAACTTTCAGAATAAATTGTATTTAACCGTCCAATAATGTTTTTAAACATAAAAGGACGGTTTTATTATGAAAAAAATAAAAAAGCTTGAAATTTCAGTTGCACTCGGATTGATTGTGACAATAATGTTTTCTGTTGTGAGTTTCGGAATATCTTGCAGTGATATTCGTAACAGTGTTCTTCGGCTTCATATTCTTGCCAATTCCGATTCAGAAGCTGATCAAACGATAAAACTTATTATAAGGGATGAATTGCTCCGGAGCGGAAGCGAACTTTTCAGTGGCGATGTTTCGCTTGAAAATGCAGAAACATATCTTTCGGTAAACAAAAACTCATTAATTGCATACATTAATAATATATTGAAGAACAACGGGTTTGAATATAAAGCAGATGTGTGTTTGGTAAAAGAGTATTTTGAAACAAGAGTATATGATGGATTTACAATGCCTGCAGGGGAGTATCTTGCACTTAAAGTTATTCTGGGTAACGGAGAAGGCCATAATTGGTGGTGTGTCATGTTTCCGCCTCTTTGTTTGCCTGCGGCAACTCAAAATGCCGATATAGATATGATATTTAATGAAAAAGATATTACTGTAGTAAAATCTTCGCCTGAATATGAGATCAGATTCAAAATAATTGAGTTTGTAGAGCTCATAAAGAGTAAATTTTGATTACAAAAGCTACTTGTTGTTGCATATTGCACAAAATAACTCAACACAAATTATCCATCCTATACAAAAAGATAAAGTTGAAAAAAATCGTAAATTTTTTTAAAAAAAGTGTTGACTTTGTTTTTTTGTTGTGATATAGTATTCAAGCACTCGCAAGTAACGCGGATGCAAACGCACCTTGAAAATTAAACAACGATTGATTAAATTAACCCTTGAAGATTAATTTGAGTATGTACTTTCAAGTACAGCAGTAATTCTCGAATAAACGAGAAAAAAGATGTCAGAAGACATCATGAGCGATTAAGCTCTAAAAATGATTTGAGCACCCTAGGGTGTTTAGATAAAATTTTTAGAGAGTTTGATCCTGGCTCAGGATGAACGCTGGCGGCGTGCCTAACACATGCAAG
>CALFPM010000052.1 GCA_937919155.1 uncultured Clostridia bacterium | reverse complement strand
GGTATTGTAATGCAGGATAATCGTCAGTTTCATGAGATAGGAATCTTTGGGATTTTATCGCTACAAGAAGAGTCCGTCACACAATCCCGCAGAATTGCAGTTACGGACTCCCAAAACAAATGAAAAATGAAAACAAAAAGTGCTTACTCTGCAGCCTCCTCGGCAGGAGCCTCAGCTTCTTCACTGTCGGGCTCTGCAGGCTCGGCAGACTCTGTGGGCTCGCCCTCATTCTTGACTGCAACGGCGGTGATGAGCTTTTCACCCTCGGTTACTTTCATAACGCGAACGCCCTTTGAGGGTCTTGCGCAAAGTCTGATTGTTTCCATTGCAATTCGGATGATTATGCCGTCCGAAGAAATGAGCATAAGGTCATCTGCAGGGTCAACAACCTCTATTGCGGCAATGTCGCCGTACTTTGCAACATGGTAGTTTGTGAGACCTGAACCGCCTCTGTTCTGGATTCTGTAATCGTCAATTTCGCTCAGGCGGCCGTAGCCTGTTTCGCTGACGGTGAGCACCTTCATGCCCTCTCTGAGGATATCCATACCGATTACGCAGTCACCCTCTTTGAGCTTGAGAGCACGCACGCCTCTTGCGGTTCTGCCGATAACTCTTGCATCGTCCTCACGGAATGCAATCGCCATACCTTTCTTTGTGGCAACAATAAGATTATCGCCGCCCTCGGTAAGCTTGACCCATACAAGCTCGTCATCATCGTCAAGATTGATTGCGATAACGCCGTTCCTGCGCACATTCTTATAAGCATCAAGCTCTGTACGCTTGATAATGCCGTTTCTTGTGAGCATGCAGAGATAATAGTTATCCTCACCGAATTCGGGAACTCTTATCATTGCGGAAACTCTTTCGCCCTCTTCAACAGGAAGAAGGTTAACGATGTTCATACCCTTGCTCTGGCGTGAACCCTCGGGGATTTCATAACCCTTGAGTCTGTATGTTTTACCCTTTGTGGTGAAGAACATAATGTAATCGTGGGTTGAGCAGGTGAACATTGTTTTTACAACATCCTCGTCACGGCGTGTGAGACCCTTGACGCCTCTGCCGCCTCTGTTCTGCTGCTTGTATTCATCCATGGGAATACGCTTGATGTAACCCATATCGGTGAGAGTAAACACGCAGGTTTCTTCGGGAATAAGGTCCTCGATATCAACCTCGCCGGAAACATTGACGATTTCGGTTCTTCTTTCATCGGCGAATCTGTCACGGATGTTGAGAGCCTCTGTCTTGACAATATCAAGAACTCTTGATTCGTTTGCAAGAATATCGTTGAAATCCGCAATCTTTTCTTTCAGTTCGTCAAGTTCGTTTGTAATCTTGAGGATTTCAAGACCTGCCAATTGACCGAGACGGAATGCAACAATAGCTGTTGCCTGAGGATCGTCAAAATCAAATTTTTCCATAATTGCAGCCTTGGCTTCTGCCTGACCGCCCTTACAAGCTCTGATTGTGGCAATGATATCGTCAACAATATCAATAGCCTTTGCAAGACCTTCAAGGATATGCGCTCTGTCCATTGCCTTTTTGAGGTCATATCTTGTTCTGCGGACAATAACCTCTTCCTGGAACTTGATGTAATGACCGAGAACTTCTTTGAGGGTGAGCTGCTTGGGCTGACCGTCAACAAGAGCAATCATTATTGCGCCGAATGTATCCTGAAGCTGTGTATAGGAAAAGAGCTGATTGAGAACAACCTGAGGGTTGGCATCTCTCTTAAGCTCAATTGAAATAAGCATACCCTTCTTTGACGAATAGTCGTTAACATCGGAAATGCCTTCAATTCTCTTGTCCTTAACAAGGTTTGCAATGCTTTCGATAAGCCTTGCCTTGTTGACCATATAAGGAATTTCAGTTACCTGAATTTCAAATCTGCCGTTTTTCTTTTCAACAATTTCGGTCTTTGCGCGCATTGTGATTTTGCCTCTGCCCGTTGCATAAGCCGATCTGATGCCCGCCCTGCCCATGATGAGTCCCTTTGTGGGGAAATCGGGGCCCTGGATATGCTCCATAAGACCGTCAAGGTCAATGTCGGGGTTGTCAATCATTGCGCACATGCCGTCAATAACCTCACCAAGGTTGTGGGGAGGAATATTGGTTGCCATACCAACCGCAATACCAACCGAACCGTTAACAAGCAGGTTGGGGAATCTTGAGGGAAGAACGGTGGGCTCCTTAAGACGGTCATCATAGTTGGTGGTGAAATCAACGGTGTCCTTGTCAATATCCGTAAGCATACGCAGAGCCATTTTGCTCATTCTTGATTCTGTGTATCTGTATGCAGCAGCGGGGTCGCCGTCAATTGAACCGAAGTTACCGTGACCG
This sequence comes from uncultured Clostridia bacterium, assembly GCA_937919155.1. Lineage (GTDB taxonomy): Bacteria > Bacillota > Clostridia > Oscillospirales > Acutalibacteraceae > CAG-177. The sequence goes on along the minus strand of CALFPM010000052.1, from coordinate 542 downwards.
TCAACAAGAATATATCTCATTGAGAAAGTCTGTGCAAGACGAACCATCGCATCGTAAACCGATGCGTCACCGTGAGGATGGTATCGGCCGAGAACGGAACCAACGGTGTCAGCACACTTTCTGTATGCCTTGTCGGGGGTAAGACCGTTTTCGTGCATTGTGTAAAGAATTCTTCTGTGAACGGGTTTAAGACCGTCTCTTACATCGGGAAGAGCACGGGATGTTATAACCGACATCGAGTAATCAAGGAAAGCCTGACGTACTTCTTTGTTGAGGTCAACATTAATAATTTTCTGGGTGTCTCTTGCGTCACCGAAATTACTCATTTTCAATCAGTCCTTTCTTAAGATTATATGTCGAGATTTGAAACGAATTTAGCGTTCTGCTCAATGAACTCACGGCGGGGTTCAACCTTGTCGCCCATGAGAATGGAGAATGTTTCGTCTGCCTTTTCGGCATCTTCAACAGTCACACGGAGCATAACTCTTGTTGCGGGGTCCATGGTGGTTTCCCAAAGCTGCTCGGGGTTCATCTCACCAAGA
>CALFPM010000051.1 GCA_937919155.1 uncultured Clostridia bacterium | reverse complement strand
AGATTAACGAAGTTGAGGCAGGACGTATGGAATCTTACTTCTCTGATTACATCCGTGGTCTTGATACCTACGGCGGTAAGATTATCGCACAGGATGAAATTGTGTGCGTAAAGATTCCTCGTGCATAAGTGAAAACATACATTATTGTATGAAATATGACACTTGCAAACGATGCTCTTTGGGCTGCCAAGGGACACCTTATTGCTTGGGGAAGCTTTGCACTCCCCGTTGACATCATCCCAACAGCCACCACTTGCAAGGCTGCGCTCGTTGAGAACGGCAAGCGCTTCTATAAGCTCCTTACAACAGTTGTTCCCGCAGGCTTTGCTCAGGCAATCGCACTCCAGACTCCTTTCCGCGATTTCATCAGCATGAGCGGCGGTGTTATGAGCGAAGATATGGCAAACGGCCTTGTTATGTGGATCAGCGGTGAAAAGGGCGGTATCCGTAAGATTCTTAAGGGTATCCCCGGCGCAATCAAAGGCATCGGTCCCCTCCTTAAGAATATCTAAGGGAGATAAAAATGAAAAACAAGAAGTTTATTATCAGAATAATCAGCGTTGTGCTTACGCTTGCTCTGCTCATTTCGTGTGTTCCCATGATGGCAAGCGCAGACACATCCAAAATCCGCTTCGGAGTTGTTTCCGACATTCATTACCTTGCTCCCTCGCTGAAAGGTGAGGGCGCAGAGTGGTATGATCTGGTGAATCAGAAGCACAAGGAATACAACGACCTTGACGGACTCATCGATAACGCTCTTGACGGCGTTTTACGCAATGCCGTTGAAAACGGAGAAACCTATCTCCTCATCCCCGGCGATATGACCAAGGACGGCGAGCTTGAAAGCCACAAGGCTCTTGCCGCAAGACTTGAAGCATTTGAGGCGGAAACAGGCATTCCCGTATTCGTTATTCCCGGCAACCACGATATCAATAACAGCAATGCAACCGATTATTCGGGTGAAACCGAAGTGCCTGCCGCAACAACATCTCCCGAGCAGTTCAGAGAAATCTACAAAAACCTCGGTTTTGATATGGCAGACAGTTTCTTTGTTCCCGAAGCAGGTAAAAAGGGCGGTATGCTCTCCTACGCCTGTACCCTCGGCGGCTACAGACTCATCGCCATTGACAGCTGCATGTACAGTGAAGATAACGGCGCAGAGGGCAACGAGCATATGACAGACGGTCAGCTTGCCGAAGGTTTGCTTGAATGGATTGTTGACGAATGCAACAAAGCAGAGGAAAACGGCCTCACCGTTATCGGTATGCAGCATCACAATCTCGTTCCCCACACAGACATTGAGGAAGCCACATTCTGGCCCTTCGTTGTAAGGGATTGGATGAGAATTGCGGAAACCTATGCAGACGCAGGAATGAACTATGTTTTCACAGGTCATCTTCATTCAAACAACACCGTTTCTCACGTCAACGACAACGGCGAAACCGTTTATGATATCCTCACACCCACTCTCACAGGATACCCCAACTACTACAAAATAGTTGACTTCACCTCTGACGGCGAAACAATTTCAATGGATATGCAGACACTTGATATCGACAAGTATCAGCCCGTTATCGGCGATGACGGCACTGTTTACGAATCACCTTTCAAGTATACTTATTCATATGAAAAGACCTTCGGTGAAGGCGGCGTAAAGAACCTTATCCAGGGTCTTGTTTATCCCTTTATCGCAGACCTTTTTGAAGAAATTCAGGCAGTCGGCGGTCTCGGCGAATATCTCAAAACAAAAAATCTTGACCTGGAAAAGATTATTGTTGACGCTCTCGGAACCAACGGTCTTGCAATCGGTGATGTTGAAATTCTCACCGTCAGCTCAAATGTTATGGGCTTTGCAAACGACCTTTTCTCACAGATTGATGAAGTTTACATAAACGATGTTGACGGCACAATCGCAAAGGTTGATGCAATCATCGATAAACTCCTCAACTTTGAAGTAAGCACTCTTGAGGCAACCGTGCCCAACGAATTTGTGGGCATTGAGCTCACAGGCAAGGGATGCACCCTTGCAGATTATGCAACCTCACTTCTCATCCTCCACTATGCAGGCGATGAGGATATTTCGGGCTATCCCTATATGACGGATGCGCTTGAACGCTTTGAAAGCGGCGAGCTCGCAGAAAAGTTCTTTGCTCTTCTCCTTGAGGTTGTTGTTGACGATCTTGTGCAGGGTGAAATTCTTGCAAACCTCAAATTCAATCCCGGCGAGCTTTTCCCCGATGGCACTGCATTCAGCATCTTCGGCGATATCATTCAGGGCGGACTTGAAATGCTTCTGGGCGGCGACAACAGCTTTATCAATCTTATCAGCTCCGTTCTTGCAATTCCCCTTGTTCCCGAAGAATACAGCTCCGTCAATTCAATCATCAACACACTTCTCGGCGAATATATCACTCAGAGCCAGTATGAAGCCTGGGGTTACACAATCAGCTGGATGGCAAACGCCTTCCTTGAGGATGACGGAACCCCCGACAACAACTGCACGCTCACTTACAGCGGCCCCGTTGAGGTTGAGGCAACTCAGGATAACTACCGCCTGCCTTCGCACATTGCAGTTTCTCTCGGCGAGGACTCATCAAGCGAAGTGAGCATCACATGGCTTACAAAATACAGCGTTGAGGGCACAGACATTGAAATCCTGCCTTACAGCGAGAATCCCAGGTTCACGGGCAACCCCACAAGCGGCAAGAAAGTGACCGCAAAGTGTGAGCCTGTTGAAAAAGCTTATCCCGGCGCTGATCTGGGCATTATCGGTCTGCTTTATTTCTCAAGAACATATAACAGACACACCATCAGGCTTTCGGGTCTTGAAAGCGGCACAAAATACAGCTACCGTATCGGCGATGCAGAAAAAGGCTGGTGGAGCGAAGTCGGCACAATCACCACCGCAGAGGGCGGCGATGAAGCCTTCACGTTCTTCTATCTCACCGACCCGCAGGCTCAGCGCCGCGACCAGTATGAGCGCTTTGCTCAGGTTGTTGAAACCGCGCAGAATCTTTATCCCGATGCACGCTTCATCGTTTCCGCAGGCGATCAGGTTGACGAAGAAGAAAATGTGAAGCATTGGAATTACCTGTTCAATTCAACCGATGCGCTTCTCGACCTTCCCTTTATGCCCACAACGGGTAACCATGAAAAGAAGGGCGCTGCAATAACGGAGAATTTTGCTCTTCCCAACATTCCCGAACAAGACCTTGAAACAGGCGTATACTATTCATATGATTACAACGATGTTCACTTCACCGTGCTCAACACCAACGATGATGAGGACGACAAGCTGAGCGATGCACAGATTGACTGGATGATTGACGACATCAGCTCAAGCGATGCAAAGTGGAAAATCGTTGTTCTTCACAAGGCTCTTTATTCCAACGGCTCTCACTACGATGACGGCGATGTTGAGGGATTCAGAAAGCAGCTCGGCGCACTTCTTCCCTATCTCGGCGTTGATATGGTGCTTCAGGGTCACGACCATGTATATCTGAGAACAGATGTGCTCAATGCAAACGCGGTTATGCCTGCAAAGACAGGCACAAAAACCTACAACAGCGTTGATTATGTGACCAAATATAATCCCAACGGAACAATCTACACCATCTGTGGCACATCAGGCGTCAAGGTTTACCACACCAAGGATGCTGCGGCAACAGATGAAAAGTTCCCCCGTGCGGAAGCAATTGAGGATGTTAACGGTTCAATGTTCAGCGCAATCACCGTTGACGGCGACACTCTCTATTACAACGCATACGAGGTTGACGGCGAAAACGCAACCGCGATTGACACCTTTGCAATTGAAAAAACCGATGATAAAGCTCCCGTTGACACATTGGGAAGCGGCATCGCAGGTTTCCTTGCAGATATCAATCTGAACTTCATGTGGAAAATCGTCAACTTCTTCACAAACATCATCGGCAAGGTTATGAACCTTGTCTGGGGTATTATTTAAACCGTAAAAATAAATCCGACTTGACTCAAATGAATCAGGTCGGATTTTTATTATTATCCCTGTAACACATCCTACCCCGCCCACATATGATGTGAATGTAAGCGGCAGATAAACCGCTTAACGGGAAACGGAGGTAAGATACATGTGCAATAACAACTGGTGCCTTTTCATCATCCTCATTCTTCTTTTCTGCAACAACGATTGCGGTTCAACCTTCAATTCAGGTTGCGGCTGCGGTGCAGCAAGAAACAACGATTGCGGCTGCGGATGCGGTTGCTAAATAATTAAAGCAAGGATTTCCGCCGCCTCTTTCTGCGTCAGACCGCCGGGAGAGGCGGTAAAATTTCCGGGGATTACGCTCTGCCAACGCAGGGCGTATTTTTCTGCATTTCCCTTGCCGATTGATGCTCCGCCAAGGTCGGTGAGGGATGCAATAACAGCTTTCACTTCGTTTATGTCCTCCGTCATTGCCGTGAACTGAGCAAATTTCTCAGGAGCAAATTCGGCGCAACGGTCAATATACGGAGCAAAAAATGCAGCGCACGCCATTCCGTGAGGCACACCGTAATTTTCCGTCAGCACATAACCCAGAGGGTGCGGAAATGCAGTTCCGCAATTATTTATGACAAGTCCTGCATATATTGAAGCATAATAAAGAGGTTCTCTCAGTTCGGGATTGACCGTTCCCGTCTGCGAAATTGATTTGAGGCATCTGTAGAGTGAGGGAATGCAGTTCTGAGCAAAAACCCTGTGTATGCCTTCGCATCTTTCGGTGAAAAAGCCTTCAACCGCGTGAGCAAAAGCATCAAGCGCCGTTGAAACCGTGGTTTTATATGACATGGACTCCGTGTATTTCGGGTCGCAGAACGAAACCTTTGCATAGCAGTCGTTGCCCTTTATGCTTTTTTTCACTCCTGTTTCATCATTTGTAAGCACGGCAACCGCCGTAACCTCACTGCCCGTGCCTGCCGTTGTGCCGATAAGAGCAACGGGCAAGGCGGCGTTTTCATATTCTCTCTTGTAGATATCAATGGGTTCAAGCTGAGGATTTGAGGCATAAATGGCAACAGCCTTTGAAGCGTCAAGCACAGAGCCTCCGCCAATGCCCAGAATAAAATCCGCGCCCGCATTTCTTGCAGCTTCGCCTGCTTTGCGGCAATCGGAAATCAGCGGATTTTCCCCTATTCCGTCAAAAATTGCATATTCAATCCCCTGCTTTTTCAGGGTTTCAATCGCGTCGTCAAGCGCGCCGCTCGCCTTTGCGCCGTTTTTACCCGTCAGAATAAGACAGCATTTACCGAGAGCAAGCTCCTTGCCGTTTTGCGAAACACAATTCCTGCCCCATATGCAGTTAACGGGCATATATACCGAATTTGACATAATCATCATTCCTTTCAAGTTAGATTTTACCATAAATTTGCCATATTTCAATTGTAATTCCATTATTTTTTTAATAAAAATCTATAAAAAATGTTGAAATAATTTAAAATAGAGTGTATTATATATAATTATAATTGGGGAGGTATGGTGTTTGAAAAAAATCGCAAAAATTGCGGCTGTTCTCGCCGCCGCACTGCTTGCATTGCTGATTATTGCCGATGCCGTCAGACCTGCCCTCAATTTTGACTTCTTTGCAATGAACACTTTTGTTTCAGGCGAAATAAAAGGCAGAAAGCTTAAGGAAACAAGCGAAGAAGTGAAGAATATCATCAACACTCTTGATGCAAAGATTCTTTCCCGCACCGCAGAAGATTCATTTGTTTATAATCTCAACAAAAGCGGCGAAGCAGTTGCAGACGAAAAGCTTTTCGCTTATTTTTCACAGCTTTCTCAGGTTTGCGAAAAAAGCGGCGGTGCTTTTGATTACACCCTCGGTGCGGTCAGCGATCTTTGGAATTTCGGCGGCACACCCTCTGTGCCCGACAGTGCCCTGCTTGCAGAAGTCCTTTCTCACAGCGGATTCGAAAAAGTTGTTCTTTCAGGCAAAAAAATCACTCTTACAGATAAAAATGCCGTTGTTGATTTCGGTGCATCGGGCAAAGGAATTGCCCTTGATGAGATAAAAGATTACCTTGGCACCGCCGATGTTAGCCGCGCCGTTATCAGCGTTGGCGGAAGTGTGCTTCTCTTCGGCGATGGCGATTTCACCGTAGGCGTCAAAAATCCGTTCGGCGGTTCGGATTACGCCGCAAAGCTGACGGTTAATCAGTGCTGCATTTCAACCTCGGGCAGCTATGAGCAAAGCTTCGAAAGCGGCGGCAAAAAATATCATCATATCCTTGACCCCGAAACAGGTTACCCTGCGGAAAGCGGAGTTGTCAGCGCAACGGTTATTTCCGAAAACGGTCTTCTCAGCGATGCACTCTCAACCGCCTGCTTTGTGCTCGGCATTGAAAAAGGCTTTGCCCTTGCGGAAGAATTCGGTGCAGAGGTTATTTTCATCACCGAAAACGGTGAAATACACTTCAAAGAAAATCCAGGAATAAGCATAACTCCCGACAGCGATGCTTTCACCCTCATAAAACATTGATTATGAACACAAAACTTATCAGAAAAGGCGACCTTGCCGTTATTGCCGCCGTTGCGGTTATTGCTCTGATTTTTGCATTTTTTGCAAAATCTCAGTCGGACAAACCCGTTGCTGTCATAAGCGTTGACGGCATTGAAACCGAAACCGTTGAGCTTTTCTCCGTCAAAGAAAAAAGAGAGATAAACCTTGGCGGAGAATACAATATAAAGATAGTTGCGGAAAACGGCACCATTTATTTTGAACATTCCGATTGCCCCGACAAACTGTGCATCAATGCAGGCAAGCTCAAAGAAAGCGGCGACCTTGCGGTGTGTCTGCCTGCAAAAACGGTTATCACGGTCAAAGGCGCGGATGTTGATGCCGTTGTCGGCGATATAGCGCGTGCAAGCCGCAAGCGCGCCTTTTTTGTTTTCAATAAATACGGAAATTTGTTTTACGCTCATTTTTGAAACTCCTTTCAATCGTGAAGTTTACGCTTGTCGATAACGCGGACTGCCTTGCCCTCGCTTCTCTGAATCGACTTGGGTGCGACGAGGTGAACCTTCGGGTTGATGCCGAGCATCGTCTTGATCGCCTCGGCGAGGGATCTTTCCATAATTGCAAGATCACGGACGGTATCCGAGAACTGCTCGGGGTTAAGTTCAACGTAAACGTCGAGGGTGTCGTTGTTCTTGACGCGGTCGACCTCGATGAGGTAGTTGGGGGAATAGCCTTCCTTGATGAGAACGGTTTCGATCTGTGAGGGGAATACGTTTACGCCGCGGATGATGAGCATATCGTCGCTTCTGCCCATGGGCTTCGACATCTTAATGAGAGTTCTGCCGCAGGAGCACTGCTTGCGGCAGAGAACGCAGATACCGCGGGTGCGGTAGCGGA
>CALFPM010000050.1 GCA_937919155.1 uncultured Clostridia bacterium | reverse complement strand
TTTGAACAATGTCACTCTTCAGATCATCACCGTAGGTAGCCAGTAAGCGGCGGCCGCCAATGCTACCCAAATCATTCAAGAACAACACACTCTGCTCGCCAATCCATGCACGGATAACCAGAGAGGTATCGTTGAGATTGGATGTGCCGTCAGCGATATCCCAAGTTTGCAGAATGTCAATCTTGACCCCATCAATCTCAAAAGACAATCCCTTGGAAACCGCCTCGGTATTGATGACAGCGCCGTTCAGATCGTCATAATAGGTAGAGCCTTCCTGAACCTGAGCCTTAATGACTTCGCCGTACTTGTTGATGTTCTCGCGGATTTGAGAGATTTCCATATCACCATTCTGGGCAGGATACTCCTCGCTACCAAACTCAGGAAAATCGAAATAGATATTATTAATTTTATAGTTGGAATCCTCGGAATATTCCTTGAGCATTTTTGACAGCTCATACATATGATCCTTGTGCGCGTGGGAGAGGAACCAAGCCTCTACCTCAAAGTAACCGTCATCACCCACACCCATAATGGTACGCAGGGCTGCAGGCATATAGGGAGCACGATCCTTTCCTTCGCCATCAATATGTTTTTTCTCCATAAGGCACGAAACAGGTTCATATCCCGCATCAAGTGCCCGTTCTATAACCTTCGGGCTTTCTGCTATAAACATACCTTTTTCGGGAAACTCTCTGTTTAACAGCTGAACCTCGCTTAACCGTGCATATACATCCAGTTCGGGAGCAAGAAAATCTGTTATCTCAGTAATGTTATTCATGTTATTCTCCATTATATATGACAAATCGGAATTTACTTTCTTTTTATTTCGACTGTTTATTATCGCGAAGTTCCGAATTCATAAATATTACCGCCAAAACAGCGGTGATACCTTCTGCGGCGGTTATTGCCCACCATATACCGTTTCCGTTCATAACTAACGGCATTGCATAGATGAAAACAACAGGCAGAATCATTCCCCGAAGAAGAGAAATGAGAGTTGCTCCGTTTGCTTTGGTAACGGATTGAAGATAAGCCATAACAAACATATTTATTGCCATCGGGAAATAAGATAACGCACAAACGCGGATGATATAAGGTGCAATCTGTTCAACCTCTGCGGTCGGCTTCATAAACACAGACACCATCTGTGAGGGGAACAATGCGCAGATGCCGAAGCTGAGTACGCCGAAAATAATTGCAGTTATCATTCCTGTTTTGCCGACTTCAATATAACGTTTATGCTGACCTGCTCCGTAATTTTCGGAAACAATCGGTTGAGCTGCCTGACCGATACCCGAAAATACGCTCAGGAAAAGCGCAGAAACCGTTCCGAGAAATCCGTAAACCGCAAGAGCTGATGCACCTGAATACTTCATAATCTGATTGTTTATCACAAATGATACAACGGCCATTGCAATCTGCGGAAGTCCTGCACCTATTCCTAACACGGTTATTTTTTTAACTGCGGTAAACCATTTGTAAGGCTTTTCGATATGTAAAGAAGTTTTTCCAAGCAATATATATGAAATGAGGATAACAGTCTGAACAAGTGAGCCGCAAACCGTTGCCAATGCAGCACCCTGCATTCCCATTTTTAAAGGAAAAACCAACACGATATCGCCGATGATATTAATAACACCGCCTGTCAGCGTTACAACCATAACAAATCTCGGCGAACCGTCATTTCGTATAAAAGAACCGAGAAAGGTCACAAGAACAAAAGACGGAAAAGCCGCAAAAATCCACTTTCCGTATTCGTAAACATACGGAAGAAGAATGTCATCTGCACCGCATAATCTGTAAAGAGGTTTTTGAAGAAGTATTCCTGCTATCCATAAAATAACGGTTATTATTCCCACATACAAAAGCGAAGCGGTAAAATATGCATCACCTTTTTCGTGATTCCCTTCGCCTCTGGATTTGCTCATAAGCACCGAGCCGCCGACTCCGCACAGCAATGCAACAAAGCTCGCCAGAGTAAACACAGGCAAAAGCACGGCACAGGCGGCCGTTCCGTTCGGACCGACATCCTGACCGATTACAATGGTATCAACAAAGCTGTATATTGCAACCGCAACTGCAGAGCTGACTGCAGGAACAAGAAATTTTAAAAACAGCTTTTTCGTATTATCATTCAAAAGATTCATTGCTCAAATTCTCCTCAGATTTTCCGTTAACCTTGCTCTGAAAATTCGAGAGCTTCAATATAATCTTTCAGCGCGTTCCAATTGTTAACCGTCAGATATTTCCCGCAGACTTCATCACTGCGGAATTCAAGAGGGGATGATGAGTTAACATCAAGCAATACGGGATTTATTCCGCAGGCAGATGCTCCGTAAACATCAGGGTTTATTCCGTCACCGCAATAAAAGCATTCCTCGGGTTCGAGTCCTGCATATTTTAACGCCGTAATAAAAATGTTTTTTGACGGCTTTGCGAAAAGAATGTCCGCACTTGTAAGGCAGAATTCGAATTTTGAAGACGGAATCCATCTTTTTATCGCAAGAGAAAGGCTTTCTCCGCTCATCATATTGTTGCTGATTACGGCGGTACGGATTCCGAGGGAGTCAAGCTTTTTGAGAAGTTCGGGCACTCCGTCAATAACATTTCTTGAAGAATTATATCTGTCAAAAATCTCTTCCTGCGCTGCCATGGGGATATCAAAAACAAGACCCGCGTTCATAGTCGCGTATTTGATTACAGACGACAAAGGCGCGTCAAGAGTTATTCCCGATTTTGATTTAACATCCGAAACTTCTGCGAGAAATTCATTCCAGTATTCAGCGAGTGCTTCTCCGTTTGTTACATCGGGGTTGAGTGCGTAATGACGGAGCCTTTCAAATCCCTCGGCAGGATGGCATTTACCGTCAGCAAAAAGTGTTCCGCCCACATCAAAAAGAATCATTTTCGGTTTTTTGTTATATGACATATATATCACCGCAGTTTTATTTTATTTGGAAATTATATCACATATCATTTAAAATTACTACTGTGTATTTGGCTTAACTGAATTATATTTATCATTTTAATATGAAATGATTTATTACGATGAGCAGGGCATCGAAAAAAGCCGAACATAAAAACCACCTCAACCGATGCAAAAAGCACCGATAAGAGGTGGTTTGATGTTTTTGTGGGGATATCCTGACAAATCGGAATTTTCAGATACAACTGCTTGTTCAGAAATTATCAGCGGCGCTTATGCGAAGAACCATATCGGTTGCCTGCGGTCTGTCACCGATATAATATGTGCCGAATCTTGTAGCGGTAAATTCATATTCTTCGGAGTATTCACCGCTGATGGGGTCAAACCATTGATAAGTATAGCTTCCGTTCGGAACGAGGCTTCCGATTGTGCCTGTTTTTATTCCGCCGTAAAACTTGGTATTGTTTTTCTGAGCAACGGATTCATCTGTGAATGAATAGAAATATATAACAATTTCTGTGTTATCTTCATTACCTGCATAAGCATAATAAACATTGTTTGCAGGAACGAAATATGCCTTGTTGTCAAATCTCGGAATAAGATTATACCATTCGGTGCTTTCAAGGAAATCACGCATATATCCGACCTGATATGAGCTCTCATATTCAAGCGCATCCTGCCATGTTGCGCTCATTTTCTCTTCGCTTGTTATTGTGTCAACACCATCGGAGCTGTCATTTTCTTCGTCAAAAACATTGAGATAGCTCCAGGTATCGTGACCGCCCCAGCCGTAGCCGTACATACCATTGAGATATGCTGTCCAGCCTTGCATTCTTGAACCGAAATTCTTTGTCCAGAGATAGCAATACTGACCCTCATAATTGATTGCAGGTTTGCCTTGTGAGTTATACCAGCAGTCTTTTTCAATGCGAAAATCGCTTTGCTCGGTTTTGTCGGTGTGCCATTGAACGGCATAAAAATTATGTGCTTTTACATCTCTGAAGCACGAAGGCATTGCATCTTTAAAATAAACTTTGCATTCATCGGGAGCACCGTCACCGTTGCCGTAAACCGATGTTGAACCAACGTTTTCCATATGAGCAGAAAGCGGATGGTCATATGCATCGTGTTTTGCAATATATTCCGCAACAAGCTTGTAAGGGTTGTTATCCAGACCCCATTCGGGATGGTTTGTTTCACTCCAATAGAAATCGTTGTCAACCTCCTGACCGAGTGTCCAGACAACGGGATAAGCACCGTATCTTGCAACCCAGTAACGGCTGACTTTTTCAAGGTAAGCTTTTGCCAAATCAGACGGCTCATTGCCGTTGAAACCTCCGTTATTTGAAATCAAAGGCTCAATAAAATAGGAGAAGAAAAACTGTGCATTTGCGTGAACAAAGCCGTTTTCTGCAATGATGCGGAACTTTTCGTCATAGTCGGCAAGACCTGACATATCATCTTCGGTTATGCCGTTTGTGAAATCGAACTTCGCTCCGATAGGCTCACTCTGATATACGGTAAAGCCCTGTAAAACACGCTTTTCACATATTGTTTTAACCATATCAACCGTTTCGTCACCGAGGCTCCAATGAGTATCGCCGAGCCAGAAAAACGGTGTTCCGTCATCGTAGGTGAAATACTTTTCGCCTGCGTTTGTTGTAATGAAGCCATGCTTATAGATATCGTGTTCACCGCTGTATTCGGTGCAGATAACCTTGCCCGTTTTGCCGTTAAGCGAAGTGTTTCCGGCATCCGTGCAGACGGTTTTGAAATACCAATCACCTTCGGAGGGACAAACGAATCGGATTTTCCAGACATTACTGCCGTCCCAGAAAGCAGGGATTTTATATAATCTGCCGTTGCCCCAAAGATGCAGTTCCACATCAACGTCATTGAACGGGTTGGCATATGATTTTTCGCTCTCAAAAGCAATTTCATTTGCAACCCATGTTTCTGCATTCAATGTCTGTTCGGGATTCTCAATCGGCTCGCCGTTATATTCAATCCACGAGTGAGGGTTTACCGTTGCAGAGGGTATAGCGGTTTCATCTGTACCTTTGATATTGTTGATTAATTTTGCAAAGTAATTGATAACGATGCCTGTGATTTCTTCCGCTGTGTTTATTATTGCAGGTGTACCCTCATTTGTTCCGTTAGAAGCATAAGATGAGAGTGTAGCGGATGAAAATATCACAGCAACGCAAAGAAGCAATGAAATTTGTTTTTTGAATCTCATAAATACCTCCACAAATTCTTATTTATCAATCTCATTATAATTCCATACGATTGTTTTTGCAACACTTGAATTTGATACGGAACTCATATATAATTCTGATTGGAACAACAGCAAGGGGAGAGAACTGATATGAAATATCTGTTTTGTTATTTTGTGGGGAATATGCCCGAAGAGGAAACGGTGCATTTTGCCGTATCATCTGACGGCTTTAATTTTGAAGCACTCAATAATAACGAGCCTGTCATCAAGCAAACGCTCGGTAAAAAATGCTGCCGAGACCCTTTTATATTCCGTGATGAAAACAATGTTTTTCATATCATTGCCACGGATATGCGCAGTAATGACGGCTGGAACAGCAATAATTCAATGGTTGTTTGGGACAGCGAGGATCTTATCAATTGGAAAAATGAAAGAATAATTGATTTTTCAAAGTTTGAAAGCACGAAGAATGCCGACAGAGTGTGGGCGCCCGAGGTGATTTTCGATAAGAAAAAAGGCGAATATATGATTTATTGGACTCATAACAACGCTGACGATGACCTCGACACAATAACCTGGTACGCCTACACAAAGGATTTTGTGACTCTCACAACAGAGCCGAAAGTTTTATTCAGACCCAAAAGCGGTATGTGCGGAATCGATTCCGACATTATCGAAAAAGACGGCAAGTATTATCTCTATCAGGCAGACGGCGAAAAGGAAGCGATTTGCTATGCTGTGTCCGACAATGCTGACGGACCATATTTTGAACCCGATGACAACAAAGTTTCCGTTTCAACCGTTGCTCTGGAGGGTAACTGCATTTATAAAATCGACGGCACCGACAAATATGTTATGATAGCAGACCAATTCAGAAACGGCGGATATTTTATGCAGGAAACAACGGATATGATTCACTTCAGAAAGGTTAAAGAAAGCAATTTTTCTCTCAATCATCTCAATCCCCGTCACGGCTCAATGCTTTATATCAGCGATGAGGAATACGAAAAATTGATTTCTGCGTATAAATAAATTAAAGCCGCACACTTTTTTCGGATTCGGTAATTGAAATAACAGTAAAAAGTTAACATTAAATAATCAGCCGCAGAAGATACAATCCGTATCAACTGCGGCTTGGTTTATTTTATGCAGTTTTTGTCAAACGACGGATTGAATGCGTAGAAGTTCTTTTCGTCAAGCTTATCTGTTGCAAGTCGCAAACCCTCACCGAAACGCTGGAAGTGAACGATTTCTCTTGCACGAAGGAACTTGAT
>CALFPM010000049.1 GCA_937919155.1 uncultured Clostridia bacterium | reverse complement strand
TGACGCCCTCGATTTTTTCGAAAATAGCGTTAAGCACGGGGAAAACTTCAACATCGCGGTTGTAGTTGACCGTTGTTTCGCCGTAAGCTTCAAGGTGATAGGGGTCAATCATATTGACATCATTAAGGTCGGCAGTTGCCGCTTCATATGCAAGGTTAACGGGATGCTTGAGGGGCAGATTCCAGACGGGGAATGTCTCGAATTTTGCATATCCCGCCTTCACTCCGCGCTGATTTTCGTGGTAAAGCTGGGAAAGGCAGGTGCTCATCTTTCCGCTTCCGGGGCCGGGGGCGGTGATAACAACAAGAGGTCTTTCCGTTTCGATGTATTCATTTTTGCCGAAGCCGTTTTCGCTTACGATGTGGCTCACATTGTAAGGATAACCCTCAATGGTGTAGTGAGTGAAAACCTTGATTCCAAGCTGTTCAAGCTTTGCTTTGAATGCAATGCATGCCGCCTGACCCTTGAACTGAGAGAGCACAACACTGCCCACATAAAGGCCTGAGCCTCTGTAAGCATCAATAAGGCGCAGAACATCCGCGTCATAGGTTATGCCGAGGTCGCGGCGGATTTTGTTGTTTTCGATATCCGCAGAGCTGATAACAATAACAACCTCAACCTTATCCGCAAGGCTTTTCAGCATCTGAAGCTTGCTGTCCGGCGCAAAACCGGGAAGCACTCTTGATGCGTGAAAATCGTCAAAAAGCTTGCCTCCGAATTCAAGGTAAAGCTTGCCTCCGAATTCGTTGATGCGCTTTCTGATTTCCTCCGACTGGCGTTCGATATACAACGCGTTGTCAAAGCCTGTTCTCTTCAACTCAATTACACCCTTTCAACCCTGCACAGGTTTTAGACTATTAACCATATTATTATATAACACAGTTTGCGTTAAATCAAGTGAAAACCGAAATTTTCGCTTGCAAATATTGCAGAAAAAGCTTCGATTTGCAGGAAGATGAAAGATTTATTGTTAAATGTTGCAAATTTGGGGCGTTTGGATTGCGTATTTCAACAAATTTCACAAAATTATGAAAGTCAGCAAATTTTTGTTGCATTTTTCGCGTGATTGGTATAAAATATGTCACATACATTATTTTTAACGAATTAAAGCGATAAAAACATACGGCTGCCGACCGATCCCCGACAGCTTAGAAGGAGTGTCAATTATGGATTATATCAAGAACACTATTGAGGCAATTGCCAAAAAGCACGCTAACGAGCCCGAATTCGTTCAGACTGTTACAGAAGTTTACGAATCAATTGCTCCCGTTATCGCTCAGCATCCCGAATATGAGGCTTGCTCACTGCTTGAGAGAATGGCAGAGCCCGAAAGACAGATTTCATTCCGTGTAACCTGGGTTGATGACAGCGGCAAGGTTCAGGTTAACACAGGCTACAGAGTTCAGTTCAACGGAGCTATCGGCCCCTACAAGGGCGGTCTTCGTTTCCATCCTTCGGTATATATCGGAATCATGAAGTTCCTCGCATTTGAGCAGACCTTCAAAAACAGCCTCACAGGCCTCCCCATCGGCGGCGCAAAGGGCGGTTCAGACTTTGACCCCAGAGGCAAGAGCGATGCTGAAATCCTCCGTTTCTGCCAGGCAT
>CALFPM010000048.1 GCA_937919155.1 uncultured Clostridia bacterium | reverse complement strand
AGGTAAAAGACGGTCTTGCAGACGGAACAACAGGTTATTCAAAGACTCTTCCCGGTTTCTGGACCTGTGACGATGCAACAGCACCTAATAAGTCTTCAGGCTGGATGCAGAGAAAGGGTACAATCTTCATTAAAGATGCAGGAGCAAACCCTGTAGAAGATGACAGTGTACTCGCAACAGATTGTAAGTCAACATACACCAACTACGATATCATCGATCATTTCCTCTTCGGTGATCTCGAGCACAACTTCACAATCGGCAAGGCTCCTGCAGCCGGCTCAACATTCACAGCAACATTCGTTGCTGACGGCAAAACACTTTCAGCTAACAAGTATGCAACAGGCGATGCAGTTGCTGCTCCCGATGCTCCCGCAAAGGACGGCTTCACATTCGCTGGTTGGCAGGCAGCTGACGGCACTGTTTACGCTCCCGCAGAGATCCCCGCAATGGGCTCAGCTAACGTAACATACACAGCTGTTTACGAGCAGATCAAGCTCTACAAAGCAACATTTGTTTCAAACGGCGCAACAATCGCAACAGCTGATTATGCAGCAGGCGCAACAGTTACATTCCCCAGCGCAGGCACAAGAGAAGGTTACAGCTTCACAGGCTGGTCACCCGCATCAACAACAATGCCCGCAGCTGACACAACATTCACAGCTCAGTGGAGCGCAAACACTTACAGCGTAACATTCTATGCTGAAAAGGGCGGCGCTGCATATCAGACTCTCAATGCAACATTTGATGCTGCATACACAACACCCGCTACACCTCCCACCAAGACAGGTTACACCTTCGCAGGTTGGGTAGATGCTAACGGTAATGCAATGCCCGCTAAGCACACAGTTGCAGGTAATGTTTCCTACTACGCAAATTGGGTAGCAGGCACATTCACAGCAACATTCAAGGCTAACGGCGGTGTATTCGCAGACGGTAAGGATACTTACACTGTTGATGTAAAATTCGGTCAGGCTATCACAGCTCCTGCAGATCCCACAAAGACAGGTAACGTATTCAAGGGCTGGTCACCTGCAGTTGGCAACATGACAGCTGAAGGCATGACATTCACCGCACAGTGGGAAGCAGCTAAGATCGCAGTTTACTTCATGGATGGCGATAAGGTTATCGAAGAAAAGACAGGCGATTACGGCTCACAGATCTCACCCAGCGGCACACCTTCAAAGGATGGTTACACATTCGCAGGTTGGAAGTATGCTGACGGTTCAACAGCTTCCTTCCCCATCACTCTTGGCACAGACGCAGTTTATGTTTATGCAACATGGAATGCTAAGTCATATTACATTGAGTTCTATGCTCCCACAGAGGGCGATTGGCTTGATGGTAGTAACCAGCTTTGCGGTTCACTCATCGTTACTCCCGATGCTCCCACAGTAGCAGGTTATAACTTTGTAGGTTGGTTCGATGCAGACGGCAACGCTATGCCCGAAACAGTTCCTGCAATTGACAACCAGGTATACTACGGTAAATACGAACCCATCATGTATAAGGCAACATTCGATGCTGACGGTGGTGTATTTGCAGAAAACGGCGAAGGCACATATGTTTACGAGGGTGCTGTCAACAGCACAATCGTGAAGCCCGCTAACCCCACAAAGACAGGTTACACATTTAAGTCATGGTCACCCAGCGTTCCCACCAGAATGCCTGCAAGTGATAAGACTTACACTGCAACTTGGACAGTTAAGAGCTTCACAATTGAGTACTACGTTGACGGCGTGCTCAAGAACACAGAGACCTACAATTACGGCGCAAACATCACTGCATGGACACCTTCACTTGAGGCTGGTGTAACATTCAGCGGTTGGGGCGATCAGATTCCCGCAACAATGCCTGCTGAAAACCTTAAGGTTTATGGTACAACAGGCGCAGACACCTTCACAGTAACCTTCACAATCAACGGTGAAGTTTACACAACCATTCCTGTAGCATTCGGTTCAGCAATCACAGCTCCCGAATACACAGCTAAGGAAGGTCACACATTCTCAGGCTGGGATATTCCCGCAACAATGCCTGCTCAGAACATCACTATTGATGCTACTGAAACAATCAACACATACAATGTATACTTCTACATTGATGAAAATTCAGCAGAACCCTATGAAGTAGTTCCCACTGTATTCGGCGCAGAAATCGAGCTTCCTGATGATCCCTTCGTTTACGGTAAGGAATTCTACGGTTGGGATGATGTTCCCGCAACAATGCCTGCTGAAGATGTAACAGTTTATGGTACATGGGAAGATATCGAATACACAGTTGAATTCCGTGATGCAGACGGCAACAGTGTTTATGATGCTCTCCTCTACTGGGGCGACTCAATCGCTGCAGAAGATGTTCCTGAAGTTACTAAGGAAGGCTTCGAATTCAAGTACTGGACAATTAACGGTGTAACCGTTACTCTTCCCGTAACTATCAATGAAGCTATTGCAGGTAACGACAACAACGAGCTTGTATTTGAGCCTTACTTCTCAATCGTAGGCTATGACGTAATCTACTATGTAGACGGTGAACTCTACAAGACCGTAACATATGAGTTCGGCGCTGCAGTTGAAATCCTTGCAGATCCCGTGAAGACCGGTTACACCTTCTCAGGTTGGGATACCACTCTTCCCGAAACAATGCCTGCTGAGGATATCGTTGTTAACGGTACATTCACAGTTAACCAGTACAACGCTAACTTCTATGTAGACGGCGCACTTATCGCTACTGTTCCCACAAACTTCGGTGAAGTTCCCGCAGCTCCCGATGTAGCAGACATGAAGCCCGGTTACACATTCCAGGGCTGGAATCCTGCTCTTGCAGAAATGGGCACAGCTGATGTTGATTACAACGCAGTATTCACAGCATCAGGAGATACACCTTACACCATTGAGTATTACTACATGGATACAAACGGTGAATACGGTGCTCCCGAAACCGAAACAAAGACAGGCGCAACTGATACAGTTGTAACTCTCGATGTAGAGTCCAAGACAGGCTTTACAATCGATGCAGCTTCAGTGCTTGAAGGCAAAATTGCAGCAGACGGCAGCCTTGTTCTTAAGGTTTACTACATCCGTGACCAGTACACATTCAAGACAGTGATTGACGGCGTTGCAACTGATGCAAGATATTACTATGATGAAGCAGTTGAAACTCCTGCAGATCCTGCTAAGACAGGTTACACATTCGCTGGTTGGACACCCGCAGTTCCCGCAACAATGCCCGCTAAGGACGTTACTGTTGAAGCTCAGTGGACAATCAACCAGTACACAATTACATTCGTTGATACAGGCGATGTAGCATACGAATCAATAACTCTTGATTACAACGCAGCAGTTGGCACAATCAAGGATCCCGTTAAGACCGGTTACACCTTCAACGGTTGGGATGCTGAAGTTCCTGCTAACATGCCCGCAAACGATGTAACTCTTACAGCTCAGTGGACAATCAACCAGTACACAATCACATTTGTTGATACAGGTGACGCAACATACGCACCCATCACACTGGATTACGGCGCAGACGTTGCTCCTCTTGCAGATCCCGTGAAGACAGGTTACACCTTCAAGGGTTGGGATGTTGAAATTCCTTCAGTTATGCCCGCAGTTAACACAACTGTAACAGCTATCTGGGAAATCAACTACTACAACGCAATCTTCGACATCAACGGCACAATCGTAACAAAGAGAACAGCTTACAATGCAATGCCCGAAATTCCTGATGCTTCAAGAGTCGGTTATACATTCAATGGCTGGTCACCCGAAGTTACAGCAATGCCCGCAAGCGATGTAACATATGTTGCACAGTACACAGCTAACACCTATGCAGTTATCTTCGATGCTGACGGCGGTGCTTGGGCAGACGGCGCAACACAGCAGACATTTGATGTTGTATTTGATACAGCTATCAAAGCTCCTGCTGAAGAACCCGTAAGAGAAGGCTATATCTTCGCTGGTTGGGATCACGAAGTTGGCAACCTCACATCAGTCGGCGATACATTCAAGGCTGTATGGACACAGGATACTAACTTCTGCCGTATTTCAAAGGTTGAGCGTGTAACTCCCGTTACAGGCGCAGCACTTGCTAAGTACGAAATCACCGTTAAGGAAAGCCCCATCAAGGTTCAGATTGCTTGCACAGACGGTACAGGCTACTCATGGACTTATGACAGAAACGACAACAAGGTAGCAGACGACCTCACAAAGGGCGGTCTTGTATCAGTTGTTTCCTATGATGCAAACGGCGCAGTTCTCAGCGCTGAAGACATCAAGGCTGGCGCAGTTGTAGCAAGCGAAGTATGGACTATCGTTACAATCCTTCCCGAAGGTGAGTATAAGGTTCGTGCAAAGGTTAACTACAGCGCAGATTCATGGGAGAATGTTGACATCGCTTATGACTTTGTTAATACCTATGACAAGGTAGTAGCAGAAGAAGATGCTATCGTTTCAGTTAACGTTGCAGCTCCTGCTGTTAAGCGTGGTACCGTTAACCCCGTTACTATCGTAACAAGTGATGATGTTGCAAGACTCAGAATCACAATGACTATCGATGGCACAACCAAGACTGTTTCCTACACACCCACAAGTGCAGTAGTAAGCAATTACACTGACAACGGTGACGGAACAACAACTTGGGTTCTCGATATCAAGTTCACATACTCAGGCACAGCTGATGAGCAGCTTCAGAATTGGACCATCTGGTACCGTGAAAACGGTTCAACCAAGTGGATCGAGACTGACAAGAGCTTCGAAGTTAAGGTTACTAAGTATGAGCCCATCATTGAAGATGAGCCCGCAGCTTACGATCCCTTCACCGTTGTTTCAGTAAGCGCTGCAGCATCTGTTGCTAAGGCACAGTACACACCCATCACAATCGTTGTAACTTCAGATGCAACTAAGATCCGTATCAACAACCAGGCTGGCAAGGCAACAACATACATGGAGACATCAAAGAATGTTCTTTCAGTTGTTGACAACGGCGATGGCACAAAGACATGGACAATTAACTACAGATTTGCAACTGCAGAAACAAGAACATGGGCAGTTGAATGCCGTGGTAACGAATGGTCAGCTATCACTGATGCATGTCTCTTCACAATCACAGTTAACTGATTAACTCATAACTGTTGATTCAGCAAACTAAATGAAAGGGCCGCAGGGGCTTGCTCCTGCGGCTTTTTTGCGTCTGCAGCACGTTGTTTGAAACGGTGGAAAGGTAAATTGCTTTACACATCAAAAACGCCAATTTGGGGCATTTAAAGCCCGATTATAAGCAATTATGATATTCAGTGAGTCTGGAAAAATAACATTTGCGCAAAAGCAGATACACATATCACATCAAAAACCAAAACAATGTATATTTCAATGAATAATGAATAAAATATGCATAAAATTATTTATAGGATAAAAAAGCGGAATAAAAATTAAACAAAAATGCTGAAAACGAATTAATCTGAAACAAAAAACACATTATTGTGACGGCGAGTTCACAAACTGTTAACAAATGATGCGTCTTTTGCATAGAAATGAATAAATATTCATGCGAAAACAGGGCTCAGAAACCTGTTTTTTTCTTTTTTTTGCAACTTGAAACGGAATGATTGTTTGTCGATTTTGTGCAAAAGAACCGGTGCATTTCGTGTGAAGTTTTTGGATTGGAAAAGGGTGCTTTTTGCCATATAAATCCACATCTGAACAGGAAGAAAATGATGCTTTACGACTTACTGCAACTCGGTGTTCATAATCGGGATAACACTATTTTACAGAAAGTTTTTTGATTGTTAAAAATCTGTCTATATGCATTTTAAACAAAAATCACACAAAGTATTTGTGCAGGTAATACAGGTGTTAGAAATTTCAGGTCGATTTTTATATATTATTATATAAAAGAAGTTAGGTTATTTTATTGACACGGGAGGAGGGCAGTGATATAATAACACTGTGTAATAGTGACCATCTATTTCATGTTCAAAATTCTAATTTGGAGGGATTATTTTTGAGCAAAGCAAAGAAGATCATCAGCATGCTTCTGGCAGTTCTCATGGTGTTGACCATGGCTCCCGTATCAGGTCTCGCTGCTCTCGCAGATGACGGCTATGAATACGTTACGCCCACGTTGACTCCTGTCTCCTTCACGGTTGACACAACTGCAACAACAGAAGTAACCCGTATTGCTGCGGGCTCAGGTATGTTCTCACTTCCGGACGGAACAGCAGAAGCCCCCAATACCATCGTCAGCGCAACACCTTCAGGTGTTCCTGAAACAGGCGGACAGTTTAATGCTATTGCATACGCGGGTGAAACACCCTCGATGCCCAAGCTTGTTTTCAAGATCACAGGCGCAACGCTGACATCAAACCCCACGATTACCCCTTCATCAGGTGATATCGCCCTTGGTCCCGTTCAGAAGACCACGGAAGGTTCAGACACAACAGTTTACACCTATGATGTTTCGGGTAGCGGTTCTTCACTCAGCGTAGGTACTGACATCGTTTACGAAATTGACTACTCAGTTAACGATGTTCCTTACAAGACTTATGCATACTCACATGTTGAGAACATCATCATCATGGGTGGTTTTGTTTCTTACCGTGATAAGGTTAAGTCGGGTGACAGAACACGTCAGTCATCGATCGGTCAGCTTCAGTCACATAATATGTACACACGTTTGAACGGTGCGCCTCTCGACGTAAGCACAGGTTATGAAACTGACACGAACGTAAGACAGGTATCCAACCGTACAACAGGTTACATCAACTACGCAGCAGGTACCGGCACTGACGGCGGCGCTCTTATCGGTTGCGGATCCGGTGAAGACCTCAGCACGGCAACCAACGCTTACGGTTCGGCAGCTCCTAACAATGCAATTGCAGGTACAGAGCAGGCTGTTCTTATCAAGAGTGTTAACGATGATGACGCAACAACCCGTAACATGTGTACAAACAACGACACAAACCGTTCAGAGCCTGTTATCTATCTTGATGCTACCGATTCTCT
>CALFPM010000047.1 GCA_937919155.1 uncultured Clostridia bacterium | reverse complement strand
GGGCAAGACCCTCGTTATCACCGACGTTGCTTTCGATACTATCTGTACCTCCGTTCAGAGCGGTAAGGCAGACATAGGTGCTGCAGGTATCACTATCCGCCCCGACCGTGCAGAGCAGGTTGACTTCTCGATTCCATACTCCTCCACAGAGCAGTATGTGATTGTTCCTGTTGACAACGACACTATCACAACACTTGAGGATCTCGTTGACAAGAAGATCGGTATCCAGAATGGTACTACATCTGATATGCTCGTAGCTGACCTCATCGCTGACGGCACACTTGGCGCAGCAGAGCTTATTCCTTACTCGTCTCCCGCAGTTGCAGCTGCTTCTATGAACAAGCAGGATGCAGTTGTTACCGACAAGCTCACAGCTCAGCTTATCGTTGCTAACGATGCAACACTCAAGACATTTGCACTTGTAAAGGCTGACGGAACTCCCGCTGCTGAGGTTGAGGAGTACGGTATCTGCGTACAGAAGGGCAACAAGGAGCTTCTCGATGCTATCAATAAGGTTCTTGAAAAGCTTATTGCAGACGGCAGAATTCATCCTGCAAGAATCGAAGAAATGTACGAAAAGGCAAAGCGCGAGGTTGAAACAACAATCAAGCAGACAGGTGAGCACGCACTCATTGACGCAGGCGTAAACAACGTTCACCCCGAAATCGTTAAACTTATCGGTAAACTCAGATACCGCACAAGCTACGGTCAGAATGTTCTCAAGCATTCACTTGAGGTTTCATACATCGCAGGTCTTATGGCTGCTGAACTCGGCACAGATGTGAAGACAGCCAAGAGAGCAGGTCTTCTTCACGATATCGGCAAGGCTCTTGACCACGAAATGGAAGGCTCACACGTTGATCTCGGCGTTGAGTTTGCCAAGAAGTTCAAAGAAAACGACAACATTCTTCACGCAATCAAGGCTCACCACGGTGAGGTTGAGGCAAAAACAATCACCGCTGTTCTTGTTCAGGCTGCAGACGCTATTTCAGCCGCAAGACCCGGCGCAAGACGCGAGGATGTTCAGAACTACATCAAGCGTCTTCAGAAGCTTGAAGAAATCGCAACATCATTCAACGGCGTTGACCGTTCATTTGCCATTCAGGCAGGCCGCGAGGTCAGAATTATGGTTAAGCCCGAGGTTGTCAATGACGACAAAATGGTTCTTCTCGCAAGGGATATCGCTAAAAAGATTGAAGAAAGCATGGAATATCCCGGTCAGATTAAGGTTAACCTTATCAGAGAAAGCAGAACTATTGACTACGCAAAGTAATTTATTATGGGGGCTGCCTTGTGCAGCCCTTATTTGTTAGGATGATTAATTGATGAACATTCTTGTAATCGGAGACGTTGTTTCCGCAAAGGGTTGCGAGTTTCTCCGCAGTATCCTGCCTGCATACAAAAGGCTGAAGAAAATTGACCTTTGCATTGCAAACGGCGAAAACTCAGCTGTAGGCAACGGAATCACTCCGTTTTCCGCGCAATATCTTTTTGACAGCGGCGTTGATTTTATCACAACAGGCAATCATGTTTACCGCCGCAGAGAATTCTATGAAATGCTTGATGAGAGGAACGATATTATCCGACCTGCCAACTTCCACGAAGGCAATCCGGGCAAGGGTTATTCGGTTGTGGATATGGGAAGCGTAAAGGTGGGAATAATCAACCTTTCGGGCACGGTGTATATGGACAGATGCAACAACCCCTTTACGGTTGTTGACGAAATACTCCCCAAGCTTTCAGATTGCAGAATCACTCTTGTGGATTTTCACGCCGAAGCAACTGCAGAGAAAAGGGCCATGGGATTTTATCTTGACGGCAGGGTATCCGCCGTTTTCGGCACTCACACTCACGTCATAACAGGCGATGCAACCATACTCCCCAAAGGCACGGCATACATCACCGACATCGGTATGACGGGTCCGAAGCACTCCGTGCTCGGCGTAAAGCCCGAAATATCAATTGATTGGCTGAAAACGGGTATGCCAGCACGGTTTGACACAGCCGAGGGCGAATGCATAATGAACGGCTGTATTTTCGAAATTGACAATAAGACGGGCAAAGCAATCAACATTGAGTCCGTTACCATAGAATAGGAAGATTTTTATGCAAAAGCTACTCAGCCATATGCGAGCCGCCTGCCAACAATATGAAATGATAAAAGAAGGCGACAGAATCGCAATCGGCGTATCGGGCGGAAAGGATTCCGTTGCCCTGCTTGCAGGAATGGCGAATCTGCGCAGATTTTATCCCGAAAAATTTGATATAGTCGCAATCACTCTTGATCCCCGGTTCGGCAACACGGACGGTGACTTTTCGGAGATTGAAAAGCTTTGTTCCGAGCTTGATGTTGAATATGTCATCAAGCGCACACAGCTTGCCGAAGTCATATTTGACATCAGAAAAGAAAGCAACCCCTGCAGTCTTTGCGCAAGGATGCGCAGAGGCGCGCTCCACGATGCCGCAAAAGAGCACGGATGCAACAAAATCGCTTTGGGACATCACCTTGACGATGTGGCGGAAACATTCATAATGAATCTTTTTAACGGCGGCACTCTGGATTGTTTTATGCCTGTAACTTACCTTTCACGCAAGGATATACATATGATAAGACCTATGATTTTTGCAAGGGAAAGCGACTGTGCAAGAGTTGTGCGCAAAGAAAATCTGCCCACAGTCAAGAGCAACTGCCCTGCTGACGGCACCACCGAAAGGCAGGAAGTCAAAGAAATGCTCTCTGCTCTGGAAAAGAAATACGGCGATGTGCGCAGCAAAATTCTCGGTGCAATGCAAAGGAAAGAAATAAACGGATATTGAGGTAATAAAAATGAGAAAAATAACTAACATCAACGAGGGCTGGTCTTTCACGAAAGACGGCGTTACAGAAAAAATAAACCTGCCCCACACCTGGAATAACCTGGACGGTCAGGGCGGCGCAGAAAGCTACGACCGTTGCAGATGCGTTTACGAAAGAACAATCCCCTTCTTTGACGGCAGAGTATATCTTGAAATCAACGGTGCAAATACCGTTGCCGAGGTTTTCATCAATGGAATTTATATCGGAAGCCACGAAAACGGCTATGCTATGTTCCGCTTTGAACTTACCGATTTCCTTAAGGACGGAGACAACGAAATCAGAATTATCGTTGACAACAGTGCCAACGAATTTCTTTATCCCGAAATGGCGGATTTCACTTTCTACGGCGGTCTTTACCGCAATGTGAATATCATCAGCGATGTTTCAAAGTCACACTTTTCACTTCTTGATATGAGCCTTTGCGGTATGTATATCACACCCAAGGCAGACGGCAGAATTTTTGTAAAAACTCTCATTGAGGGAAGCTGCAAGGGTCTGACAAAGGAATTCATTATCACCGATGCAGAGGGCAACGAGGTTGCCAAAAGAGAAGTTGATGCAGAAGTTGACGCCGTTAAGCTTTTCATTGATGAACCCGTATTCTGGAACGGAACAAAGAATCCCTATCTTTATACAATGACTGCAAGGCTCAAGGAAAACGGCGAAGTCATTGACGAAATCAGCGACAGATTCGGTGTCCGTGACTTTAATTTTGACGCCGAAAAAGGCTTTTTCCTCAACGGCGAACCCGTAAAGATGAAAGGCGTTTCAAGGCATCAGGATTGGGAGGGTCTCGGCAACGCCCTCACTTATGAGGAACACAAAAAAGACATTGACCTCATCAAGGAGATTGGCGCAAATTCAATCCGCCTTGCCCATTATCAGCACGACAAAAAATTCTATGACCTTTGTGATGAGGAAGGTTTCCTTGTCTGGGCAGAAATCCCCGTCATTTCAAGATTCAGCAAGAAAAAGCAGGAGCAGGCGAAATTCATGCTTGAGGAACTTATCAGGCAGAATTTCAATCATCCCTCAATTTATTGCTGGAGCATTGCCAACGAAATTTCAATCGGCGGTGCAGGCTCGGGAATCACAGAGGGCATAAATGAGCTGAACGCAATTGCCCACGCTCTTGATTCAACAAGACCCACCGCAACGGCACAGGTTGCATTCTGCTCCGCAAATTCAAAGCTCAACGATATCCCCGACATTCTCGGCTACAATCATTATTTCGGCTGGTATGCTCAGACAGTTGACCGCATTGACAGCTGGCTTGATGAATTCCACGAAAAGAAGCCTGACATCAAACTCTGCCTTTCCGAATACGGCGCAGAGGCAAACACAGCCCTTCACTCCGCAAATCCCGCACAGGGCGACTACTCTGAGGAATATCAGGCATATTACCACGAGCATTACGCAAAAGCAATCGCAGAAAGAGAATGGCTCTGGGGTTCATATGTATGGAACATGTTCGATTTCGGTTCTGCGCTGCGCAATGAAGGCGGCGTAAGAGGCCGCAACAACAAGGGTCTTGTTACCTTTGACAGAAAGACGAAAAAGGATTCTTTCTATGTTTACAAAGCATTCTGGTCAGACGAAAAGTTCGTTCACATTGCAAGCGAAAGATTTGTTGACAGACCCACAGGCGAGCAGAAAATCAAGGTTTATTCAAACTGCGATAAAGTCAAGCTCACCGTCAACGGCGAAACAACCGAACTTGAAGGCGACAAGATATTTATTTTCGATGCCGTTATCAAAGAGGGTGAAAATGTTATCACCGCCAAGTCAGGCAAACTTACCCACAAAATCACCGTCAACGGCACCGATGAACCCAACCCCTCATATTCATTACCCGAAGGTGCACAGTCATTCATCCGCAATTGGTTCAACTCAAGTGAGGATATTGACCCCGACAGACTTTCGCTTGATGACACGGTTGGTGACATTCTGTTCAACTCCGAGGTGCAGAATCTTATCAAGAATCAGGCAGGTGTCACTCTTGACCATCCCGCCCTGAAATATGTGGGCAAAATCCCCCTCAAACCCATCAGCAGACTTGCATCAAAACTTGGCGCAAAAGAGGTAATCTTACTTGCCAACCAATTCCTGCAGACTATTGAAAAAGACAAAAAATAACAAAAAAACGGCTTGCACGAAACACCGTGCAAGCCGTAATTTTTTTTAGATTTTAGAAAACGTCATCAACGATAACGCTCTTGAGAAGTGCAGGAACCATGATAAGGAATCTGGGAAGCCAGTTTGTGAATACATAGGCTGCAAGACCAAGGAAGCTGGGAACAACAAGTGCGTTGTATTCTACTTCACTTGTGGTGTTGTCGCCTGTGAATGTGATTTCGTTCTTACCTGTTTCCTTTTCAAGAGTGAATGTGTCGTGAAGAGTAACAATCTGCTCTGCATCTGCAATTTCGTTGCCCTCTTCGTCAACGGGAAGATCTGAAAGAACATATGAATTGAAGGTCAGCTTACCGCCGTCAATTGAAATTTCATTGAAGATACCGCCGATATAAGCCTGATTTGTCTGATCCCAATCCTGACCGTCCCAGTAGTTGCCGTAGCCGCCCTTCTGGATTGTGAGTGCGCCGATCCAATCCTTCTTGAGGAAATTACCTGCAAGGAACTCACGGATTTCATATCTCTTTGTACCTGCTGTGCCTGAAAGAACGTAAACAGTGCCGTCCTCATCAACCTTGTTGCCCTTGAGAGCCTTTGTTCTGAGGTACTGATGGTCGTGACCGCCCATTACAAGGTCAACATCGCATCTGTCAAGAACTCTTGTGAGTGACTCCTGAAGATAAAGAGCATCGGGCCACTTTGCATCCTTGCCAAGTGAATAAGGTGACTTGTGGAGGAACACGATTTTCCAATCCTTGTCTGTGCTGTTCATATCATTCTCAAGCCAGGTAAGCTGAGGAATTGAAATTGAAAGAATGTCGTTTGTGTTAAGCACTGCAAAGTGTGCATTGCCGTAATCAAATGAATAGTTTACGCCGTCTTTAATCTGGACGCTTTCGCTTGTGTCAAGGTTGAACATATTGTTGAACCAATACTCAACGCCGAGACCGTCATGATTACCTGCAACGGGAACAAGTGTTGAGCCAAGGTTAATTTCTCTCATTGCGATGTCGTAGTTATCCCATTCTTCGTTGGTGCTGTCGTCTGTGAAGTCACCCATATTAACGATGAATTCTGCGCCGGGAACCTGCTCAAAAGCAGCCTTTGCAACCTTTGCACCCTTCTTGAAGTTATCAAGGTTGCCTGCCTGAATGTCAGCAATTGTAACAAAGCTGAACTTCTCATCATCATTGTCTGTGATGAAGTTACCGATTTCGCTGAAATCTCTGCCGTTACCTACGCGGTAAAGGTAAACTGTTCCGGGAGTGAGGTCTGAAACAAGAGCCTTGTGAACATACTTGCCCTCCCACATGAAAACGTCTGAATAGGTGATTGTGCAGCCTGTAACAGCAGCGCCGTCAATAGTTGTGATTTCAACTTCGCTTGTTGTGTTTTCGTTGGTATACCATGTGATACCCTTCTGTGTTGAGGGGTCTCCGTTAACAACAACGGAAATACGGGTGGGTGTTGTGCCTGAAACAGTTGTTTCTTCCTCAGCTGATGCAGGGAAGATTGCACAGGTTGCAATCATTGCAACGCAAAGCACAACGCTGAGAATTCTGAGAAAATTCTTTTTCATTATGTTCTTTCCTTTCAAATTTTACATTATTTCAACGGCTTAGTGCCGTCAGTTACTTATTTAACAGGAACGCTTACATCCCACTCGGAATACCACTCGCCTGTCTTGCAGTTTCTTGCTCTGAAAAGAACTTCATCGTCATAAACTTCAACAGAATAGCCTGTTGAGAATTCATTGTAATCACCGTCTGCGTTGCCCTTGCCGATAGCAGGAACGTTTACAGCGTGGATGTTGCCGATCTTTTCGTATGTATACTGACCGAAGCCAAGGTGAAGGTGACCTGAAATAAGAACAACGTTCTTGTATTCATCGAGAACAGCCTGAATAGCTTCACTCTGATCGCCTACGTGACCTGCGTTCTTGTTTGTGCCGTTACCCCAGGGAATGGGAAGACCGTGTGAATTCTTGAGAGGCTGATGAAGAATAACGAATACGGGTTTGCCGTCTGCTGTTGCTTCTGAAAGTGAAGCATCGAGCCATTCGAGCTGTGCATCGCTGATATAAGCTTCTTCCATAACTTCTTCGTCTGAACCCAT
>CALFPM010000046.1 GCA_937919155.1 uncultured Clostridia bacterium | reverse complement strand
AGCATCAGCGAACCTCCGGGAACATTGAGTTCTCCGTGCCACGTGCCTTGCAAAGGACTCTGGGCCATCGCTGTCGCTGAAATGACGATAGCCGATATTGTCGCAAGAAACGCCTTTAGAACAGGTGCTTTCATTGTGTTTCGGGAATTATATTACATGATGACAAGCGTCATTATGCCGTTTTTTGAAGGCAGGAGTGTGAGGGACATTGTCTTGTCGGTATATCCGGTCACCTCCCATGTACCGCTGATTACAGGGCAGTCAAAGTTGATTCTCTTGCCGGATACGCTGTAAGAAAAGTCGTAGGCCTCCTTAGATGATGATCCGCTTCTTTTCTGTGAGAACTTGCCTGCACATAGGTTGCAAGGTCGCCTGCGGAATTCTCGCCGATTTTTTCGTCTGCAGGGATATCAGTTCCTGCAACGTGGGGACTTCCTCCGAAAAATGTGCCGCCCAAGGGCGCGCCGCACTGATTGCAGTGGCGGGCGTCATCTGAATTTTCTTTGCCGCAGAATGCACATTTTCTGTCCGTTTTTTCCTGCTGACCGAAAAGTGCGCCGCAGTTGCCGCAATGGAGAGCGTCTTCGGGATTTTCGCTGCCGCAGATGTGGCAGATTTTCACATCGTCTGCGCTTTCATAAACGGGCGTTTCCGCTTCGGGAGCAGGGTTGCTTTCGTTTTTCCACACATAGCCTGTTGCGTGAAGGTCATCGTTGGCGCATCTGCCGTTTGCCATCCAGCATTCTCTGTGCTGAGGCGTTGCACACACGGGGCAGACAACAATGTCATCACCCTCCGCAAGGGGTTTGCCGCATACGGGGCAGGCTGTGTTTTCGTAATTCATAGGGTTCACCTCTTTTGACATAACAATACATCTTATATTTTAACTAATTATTACAGAAAAAGCAATTAATAATTAAAAAATAATTGGAACTCCTTTACTTTTTTTATTTTTATAGTTATAATATACTGTGAAAAAATATGCATCAGGAGATTTTTTATGGTTCAGTTTGAAGAATTAAGACTTTCACTTCTTGAATATGAGGAAAAGCTGACTCAGCTTCGCGAGGCACTCGGTCTTGACGATATGATCAAAGAGGTTGAAAACCTTGAGGCGCAGACCGCAGAGGAAGGCTTCTGGAATGACCTTGCAAATTCCCAGAAAGTTCAGCAGAGAATAAGTCAGCTCAAGAACAAGGTCGGCGCATACAACTCCCTTGAAAATGAGTTTAACGACACCCTTGTTCTCATTGAGCTTTCCAATGAAGAAGAAGACCTTGATATGTTTGATGAGTGCAAGGCAGGTGTTGACAGCTTTGTTGAAAAGCTTGAGGCAATGATTCTCAGCACTCTGCTTTCGGGTGAATATGACGCCAAGAATGCAATTCTCACCTTCCACGCAGGTGCAGGCGGCACCGAGGCACAGGACTGGAATCAGATGCTTGTGAGAATGTATCAGCACTGGGGCGAAAAACACGGCTTCAAGGTCAGCATGCTTGACTTCCTTGACGGTGACGAAGCAGGCCTTAAGTCTGCGGTTGTGCTTGTTGAGGGCGAGAATGCTTACGGCTACCTTAAGGGCGAAATGGGTGTTCACCGCCTTGTGCGCGTTTCACCTTTCGATGCATCGGGCAGACGCCACACTTCATTTGCATCACTTGAAGTTATGCCTGAAATCGATGACACCGTTGAGGTTGAAATCAATCCCGATGACCTGAGAATCGACTACTACCGTTCAAGCGGTGCAGGCGGTCAGAAAGTTAACAAAACATCATCTGCAGTCCGTATCACACATATTCCCACAGGTATCGTGTGCGCCTGTCAGGTTGAAAGAAGCCAGCATCAGAACAGAGATGTTGCAATGAAAATGCTTAAGTCAAAGCTTATCGAAATCAAGGAAAGAGAGCATCTTGACAAAATTGACGATATCAAGGGCGAACAGAGAGAAATTGCATGGGGCAGTCAGATCCGTTCCTATGTATTTATGCCCTACACTCTTGCGAAAGACCACAGAACAGGTTTTGAAGCAGGTAATATCAACGCTGTTATGGACGGCGACATTGACGGCTTCATCAATGCATATCTTAAAATGGAGTCGCTGAAGGACAGCGGCAACTGATAAAGTGAAGGGTGGGCATTGTCCGCGCTCACATTATAAGTATTCATCAGAAACGAGGTGTGACCGTGAAACTGATTGATATTTCAAGAAAATTTTTCGGCGGAGAGGTTTATCCCGGCGACCCTGCACCCGAAGCGGAGCAGATTTGCGAAATCGGCACTCAGTCCGAGTGCAATCTTTCCGTTGTTCACGCCTGCGTACACAACGCAACCCATGTTGATGCCCCCTTGCATTTCCTCAGCGCAGGGGACACAATTGAAAATCTGCCCATTGAAAGCTTCATCGGCCCCTGCACGGTTATGCAGGTGCCCGCGGGAGTTATAACGGGTGATTATGTTGACCGCCATTTTCCGAAAAAATGCGATAGACTGCTTATCAAAGGCGGCGGCAAAGCATTTTTTATGGATTCATCTGCTCAGGAGCTTGCCGAAAGAGGACTTGTGCTTATCGGCACGGACTCCCTTTCCGTTGGTTGCAAAGGCAATCAGACAGGGCCGCACAAAGCTTTTTTGCGAAACAACGTTGCGGTGCTGGAGGGACTTGACCTGTCGCAGGTGCAGCCCGGCGAATATTTCCTTTTTGCTCCACCCGTGTGCTACAACGGTCTGGAGGGTGCGCCTGCAAGAGCGGTGCTGATTGAGGACTATATTTTCTGGTCAGGGTCAAAAAGAGGTGTAAAATGAAAAGAGTTTTCGATTTTACGGTAAGTTTGCTGTTAATTCTGGCATTGCTTCCCGTTTTCCTGATAATCGGAATAATTATTGCAATCGATGCGGGCAATCCCGTCATCTATAAGCAATACCGCGTAGGAAAGGACAACAAGCTTTTCTATATTTATAAATTCAGGACGATGAAAAACAACACAAGGCTTGCCGCCACAAAGGATTTGACCGAGGCGGACAGTGTTATTACCAAAAGCGGTAAATTCCTGAGGAAAACAAGCCTTGATGAATTGCCCCAGCTTTTCAATGTGCTTAAGGGCGATATGAGCTTTGTGGGTCCCCGTCCCCTTATTCCTGAGGAAAAGGAAATCAGGCAACTCCGCAAGGAATACGGCATTTATGCCGTGCGCCCCGGCATTACGGGTTGGGCGCAGGTCAACGGCAGAGATATGCTCGGTGACGAAGAAAAAGCCCTGTTTGACAAAGAATACATTGACAAACAGAGCATTGCTTTTGATATTAAGATTATGATAAAAACCGTTATGGTTGTGCTTAAACGGGAAAATATTCTCGAGGGCGGAGAGCCTGACAACAAATATAACTCAGGCAACTCCTAAATATTCTTCAAGGCACTGACCGCTTGCTTTCATTGCTTTTGCGGCATCAACGCCAACATATCTCCAGTGCCAGGGTTCATAGATAATTCTTGTGATATCCTGCTTATCCTCGGGATAACGGAGGATGAAGCCGTAGTCTGCGGCGTTTTCGCTGAGCCACTTGAATTCATCCGTGTTTTCAAAGCTCTCATAAAGGCTGCAGATGTCCATTGCAAGGCCTGCGTTATGTTCACTTGTGCCGGGAGGAAGAATGATTGTTGCCGCCATTTGTGTGGCTTCGATTTTTCCGTAGCCGTCATTAATATATTTCTGAATTTTGTTTTCAAAATTGTTTTTCTGCCTCTCAACCGAGCGGTAACCCGAAACGGGAGTGAGCTCGATTCCGTCCTCAAGGGCGGCGAGATACATTTCGTTGTAGTAAGGTGCAACCCTGTAGTCAAGCTTAAGGCTGTCAGGGTCATCGGTAATGCAGGGTGCCAGGTCAGGTTTATAGCCGTCAGGCAGAATGTAATCCCTGTTGACAAGAATCATTTTCCAGTCGCTGACATTCATATTTGCGTAAGCGGGCATAAAGCCTGCATATGCGTAATCATAGTCATCAATAATTTCTGCAACGGTCTGTGCAATCTGAGTCGTTGTGTCAATTATATCGGTTGATGTTATTGATGTTGTGTCTGCGGGTTCATCCGTTGGGAAATCCGTGTTGCTGTCGATAACGGGACTTGAATTGCCCGAAAGGGATGATATGCCGTAGCCGATAAGCACAACGGCAAGAATACCCATCAGGATAAGAGAAAGAGTTTTTTTCATATAATCAATCCTCCGTGAGGTGTTATTCGCAAACATTATTTTAATCCAAAAGCGGACGGTTGTCAAATGAATATAAATTTGTTTATATAAAATTCAAAAAGGGGAAAGCCCGAGAAAGGAGAGTTTGTTATGAAAGCAAACGAAAGTGTAAAAAATTACGAATCGACCCGAAGAATGTACACAAACTATGCGGCAAGAAGCATCAAAAAAGTTTGTAAGGAAATCGGTCCCAGATTCGCAGGCTCCGAAGAGGAAAAAAAGAGCGTTGAATATATGGCAGAGGATATGAAAACCTGTTGTGATGAGGTTCAGGTTGAGTCATTCCCCGTTCATCCCAAGGCATTTATGGGTTGGATACCGTTCTCCGTTGTGGTAATGACAATTTCAAATATTCTTTTCTTTGTTGCGCAGTTTTTTGCAATTGCACCTCTTTTCTATGTGTCACTTGCACTCACACTCGTCTGCCTTTTCTTTATAGTCACCGAGTTTGTTTTCTACAAAGAAACTCTTGATCCGTTTCTTCCCAAAAAGATTTCCCACAATGCATACGGCATTCGAAAACCCTCGGGCGAAGTTAAGCGCCGCATAATTTTCTGCGGCCACGCTGACTCGGCAATGGAATGGCGTTTCACCTATTGGGGCGGCCCCAAGCTTGTTATTCCCGTTATCGGCGGAAGCATGATAGGCTTGGTTGTTTCTCTTGTTTTCGGCATTATTGCCGCTGTGAAATGCGCAACAAACCCCGAATTTATCAACTCAACAGCAATGGATGTTTTCAGCTATGTTCTTCTCGGTTTCATTGTAATTTTCCTTGCTGCATCTCTTTTTTACGACAAGAAGCGCATTGTTGAAGGCGCAAACGATGACCTTACAGGCTGCTTCACTTCAATTGCAATTGCAAAGTATCTTCAGGATAACGAAATCAGCCTTGAAAACACAGAGCTTGTTGTGCTTTGCGCAGGCTCAGAGGAAATCGGTCTGAGAGGCTCAAAGTATTTTGCTGAAAAGCACGGCAAGGAATTCAGCGATGTTGAAACAGTTTTCGTTGCTCTTGATACTCTCCGTGACTTTGATTTCATGGCTATTTATAATAAAGATATGACAGGTCTTGTTTCAAACGATGCAGATGCCTGCAAACTCGTCAAAGAGGGCGCAAAGCTCGCAGGCTACGATGTGCCTTACAAGACTGTTTCTCTCGGCGCAACCGATGCCGCCGCAATCAGCAGAAGCAAGACAGGGATAAAAGCTGCATCCTTTGCCGCAATGGACCCCGCACCTGCACGCTATTACCACACAAGACTCGATACTCACGAGAATCTTGACATGAAAACAATGGAGGCTTGCCTTGATGTCTGCCTCAACACTCTTTTCCTTTATGATGAAAAGGGTCTTGATGTATAATTCTTAGGCAATATACACAAACAGAAACATCCGAATTGTTTCACTTTCAACAAAATTTTTTATTTGTGAAAAATCGGATGTATTTTGCTTTGTTATATGATATAATACCCATATTAATACACAGAATTTGCTTAATGCAAGCGGTGAATGCCGCCTGTGAAAGGAGATTTTTCAAATGAGCAAGAAATTAATGGCAGCAATCAGCATGATTCTTGTGTTCTCATTCCTTTTCGTTTTTGCAGGTTGTGACACAACAGGCACAGAGGATGAAACAACAACCACAACAATCAATGTCAAAACACCTCTTCCCACAGATATCACAACATCTCTTGACGAGGAAAGCCAGGTTGTCACAGACACAACTTATTCACCCGAGGCACTTGCCGCAAACACAGTGACTATTTTTGACTATTTCAACCTTCACATCAACGAGCTTAAGGGCGTTAAGGCAAAGGTTGATATGGGTCAGGATAAGAGCATCGGCAAGGTTAAGGATGCAGAGGGCAATGATGTTGCAATGAGCGAAAATGCTTATGTAAACGCTGCAATCACAAGCCTTGACAGCTATATGCTCCACAATGACGGTGCAACAGCAGAATACGGCGCAGACCTTGTTCCCTTCCTTCCCGTTAAGGGCGCTGCTTATGTAAGCGCAATCACTCTTGACGAAGTTGAAAGCGCAACCTGCGTTGATGACGGCACACAGAGAACAATCACCGTTACTCTCAAGAACACACCCAACCTTCCCGCAACTCTCGAGAAGGCATACGATATGGGCAATGTTGAGGATGTTATGACCGAGTTCAAGAAGGCTGACAAATACCTCACAGTTGCAGAACCCACTCTTACATACAAGGATTGCCAGATCATCATCATCGCAAATGTTGAGACTGATGAAGTTCACACAATCAAGTACGTTAAGAACATTGACGTTGCAACAGAAGTTACAGGTCAGGGTTCAATCGCAGATATAGGTACAGTTCCCGTTCAGTTCCGTTACAGCAACACAATCACTTACACTCTCGACAGAACTGCTCCCGAAACGACAGCAGCAGCTGAATAAAAAACCAAAGGACAGCCTCGGCTGTCCTTTTTGTTTGTATGAAATGGGTACGGGTGAAACCCGTCCTACACTTTGCGCTATGCACTAAAAAAAGCACCCCGCAGGGTGCTTTTTGATTTTACTGATAGTCTTTCATATATTCGCCGTGAGCTTCGATAAGTTCGTCAACCATTGCCTTGATGTCGTCAATGGAAAGCTCTGCGGCGGTGTGAGGCTCAAGCATAGCCGCCATATAAATATCTTCGCGTTTCTTTGTAACGGCAGCCTGAATTGTGAGAAGCTGAGCGTTGATGTTGGTCTGATTCATCGCCGCAAGCTGAACGGGGAGCTTGCCCACATGGCAGGGATGAATTCCTTTGCCGTCAATGAGGCAGGGAACTTCAACGCAGGCATCGGCAGGCAGGTTGTCAATAAGACCCGTGTTCAGCACGTTGCCGCCGATTTTGTAGGGACCGCCCGTAACAATAGCTTCCATTATGTATGATGCGTATTCGCCCGAACGCTCGTGGGTAATCTGACCGTTGTCAAGGATTCTTTCCTTTTCAGCTTTCCAGCCTGCAATCTGATTAACGCAACGGCGGGGATATTCGTCAAGAGGAATGTTGTATCTTTCAATGAGTTCGGGATATTTGGATTTGATGTAGAAGCAGTTGTATTCGGCATTGTGCTCACTGGATTCGGTGCAGTAATAGCCGAAATTCTTGATGTACTCAAATCTTACCATATCGCTGTGCTTTTCGGTTGCATTCTTTTCAGCGGCGCGGCGGCGGATTTCGGGATAAAGGTCGTTGCCGTCCTTGTCCTCAATTTCAAGAAGCCAACCCATATGGTTGATACCTGCGATAAGCTCTTTTCTGCCCTCAAGCTTATCTTCCATACCGAGGTGGTTAAGCAGGTCTTTTGAGCAGCTCTGAACGCTGTGGCAAAGACCGATTGTTTTGATTTTTGTGTATCTCTGCATATAACCCGTAAGGATAGCCATGGGATTTGTGTAGTTGAGGAACCATGCATCGGGGCAGACTTCTTCCATATCATCGGCAAAATCCTTGAGCACGGGAATGGTGCGCAGACCTCTCATAATGCCGCCGATGCCGAGAGTGTCGGCAATAGTCTGGCGCAGACCGTATTTCTTGGGAACTTCAAAGTCAATGATTGTGCAGGGGTCATAAAGACCGACCTGAATTGCATTGATAACAAAGGGAATCAAAGCGAATATACCGCTGAAGAAAGAGATGATGGAAAGAATATAGACGATTGCAAAAATGAGCAGAAGTAAGT
The DNA here is from genome assembly GCA_937919155.1 of uncultured Clostridia bacterium. Taxonomy (GTDB): domain Bacteria; phylum Bacillota; class Clostridia; order Oscillospirales; family Acutalibacteraceae; genus CAG-177. Next base: position 5,153 of record CALFPM010000046.1, on the reverse strand, counting down.
CTGCGATCAACACTCCGTATAATCGTATCTGATCTTCTGCAGCATCCGTCAGACCATTTACATTAATAAAAGCAGATAAAGCTTTATATCAAGCTAAAAATACAGGAAGAAACAAGGTAGTTGTACAACATGAATAAATTCGAAAAAATATCAATAAATCAATTTAATAAAGATTTCGGTTGCCCTGGTGGACGGCATTATTACGACATACGCTTGCCCAAAAGAGCAACAGAATTTAGTGCAGGATATGATTTTTATCTGCCATATCATTACGATGTTATAATCCCTCCTGGTCAAACGAAGAAAATACCAACTGGCATTAGAGTGAAACTTGACAACGACAAAGTTTTACTAATCGCTCCAAGAAGCGGGCTCGGCTTTAAATACCGTTTACAGCTTGATAACACTATCGGAGTAATCGATGCAGATTACTATAATTCTGAGAACGAAGGTCATATCTGGATAAAAATTACAAATGATTCAAAGGAAGATAAGACGGTAACCATTAAAAGCGGTGAAGCATTCGCGCAAGGTATTATTATGCAATATTTCAAAACCGACGATGATGATGCCGACGGAGTTAGAAACGGAGGATTTGGAAGCACCGATGGCAAGAGCTAATGGTCAGTTAATTACCTGCGATAGATGCGATAAACAACACTTCCTCAAATACATAGGCAAAGGCGTAACGGACGGTGGATACACCACTTGGGATAAGTTTGAAGAAACGCCAAAAGGCTGGAAAAATCACAGCATTGTTGGTCTACTTTGCCCCGAGTGTAATGACGCTCTTAATAGGCTTTTAAACGCCTTTCTACGCACCCCCCGAAGAAGTGTCGAGCAACAAATCAATAGCTCAAATTACCCCGAAAGAAGTGCCCAGGAAGAAGAATAATAACAATTTTCATACAAAAAAATTAGGAGGGTATATCGCCCTCCTATTTTTATTTTACGCGCACGCGCGCGAAGAAAAAAGCGGCTTATGGTTAATTCCACAGCCGCCTATTTTTTATAATTTATCATATATCGCCATAACATTGGGCGACGTAGGTGTTAGCTTTATCCCCCTTTTAATTAAAGATAAAACCTTTTTTGCCTTTTGGCTAATTATATCAATATCATCTTCGTACGGTAAAATTAAGTGATTGCCGCCAAGCGTATAGGTTCTTTCGATATAATTGTCCGTAATAGGGAATATATCTTGAATCAAAAATGCGCTTTCCGTTCCACTTGGCAATTTTGCAATATATAGCCCATCGCAAGGTTTATTTGCTTGAACCTTATCCTCTATTATCTTGCGATATTTTTCAATCTTGTGAGAAAGCGGTATCATCCAATATATATTCTTGTCCTCTTTCTCCCCTTTAATGCAATAATAAAATGGACGATTGCCGTCTTTATTATTTTTTAAGAAGGGGTCATTCATATCAGTGAAAAACTGGTCTTTCAAGACATAAAACCCAGATGTTATCATTTGCATAATTGAGGCACCTTCAAAAAAATATCCCCGCTCAAAAATAGAACGGGGACAACACTTACGACCCAATCTTTTCTATCCCGCATATTGGTCAGCGGTAAACTTACAACCCAACCACTTATATCCCGCATATTGGTCAGCGGTAATACTTTCTCTTTTCGTACCTATATTATATACTATAATCTAAAGTTTGTCAATAGGTTACTGCCACTTTTTTTAAAAAATTTTTCTATTATTAGTATATTCTCTTTACACTTATATAATACACCAAAAAAATCTTTTTTAAACAGCCGAAGCTATCCCTAAATCAATTTCCTCAAAGTTGCTCTTGATTTCTTCCCAATTTAATGAACTATCCAATACCAAAATGCCTTCTTCGTAGCTGATGGCTTGTTCTAATGCCGTTTTTATATCCTCAAAAACACTCATTCCCCCACCAATATATTTCAAAATTTTAGGCACCATGCTTGGTGCCTATTTTTTTATTCTGTTTTATCTTCGCCGTTTTCTGCCTCAACCGTCGCCAATTTGCTTTTTACAAATTTCACAACCCAATCCAACGCCATCGTTGCAAACTTATTCACAGGCGTAACCTTGAAAATAGCATAGAAAGTCTGGTTCAATGCATACATTGCCCCAGAGACCGCAAGGAAATAATTCCATTCAAACGCCCCAATGACGGCTAAGTAAACAGCGGTTGCAATAACCGAGAACCCAACCGAAATCAGCAAATATATGTAATGACGCTTCGTTTCATCAATCTTCGTAAAGAGATTGCAATATTTAAGAACGCCCAGCAACGCAATACCAACGATTGCAATTAAAGTAATCCACAAACCGTAATTTGCGAAAAATATAACCAATTCTTCCATTTTTATACCTCCGTAATTTTGCCAATCAAAGTGTCATTTGATTAAGCTTAGGGAACTTTAAGCAGTTCTTCAAGGTTAATGCTTCTAACGCTCTCGCCGTATCTATAAATTGAACACTGCTTAATCCCCTATCTTTCTTCAATACGCCCATTGTTCACCTAAGATTTCTTTCGCTTCTTCTTCGGTAATCCAGCCTTTTACTACAGAATCACGAACTCGCTTTTCATCCCACAATCCAGTTTCATAATACTTCTTTACTTTTTCGTATTTACTCATTCTTATCAACCTCCTGCGGTTCTTCCGTTTCAAGCTCGATATCCGACATCATTGCCACATAATCGAGGTCAGCCGTGGCTTTCAAAAGTTGAGCTTGTAATGCCTCATTTTTTCTACGCTCTTTTTTGAGCTGATCTTCAACTGTTAAGTATTTCATTTTTACACTTCTCCTTCAGGTCGTTATAATACTTGTTTGTTTTTTGAATAATGTTGTATGTATTACCGCGAAGCAAATGAGCTTTCCAGCTCGTGTAACAACAGTCAACATCTTCAAACGACATTACTCCATCTTTAACTCTTTGGAATAATTTTTTAAGTTTTCTCCTCTCGTTGCAGACATTATCGGGCGTAATCTTTTTGATTACCTTTCCCGTATTTGTTAAATAAAAATGAAATCCGAGAAATTTAATCCCTTGCTTAAGAGGAAATAATTGTGTCTTTTTTGCGCTAAGTTTCAAATTCAAACCGCGCAAATGTTCTTCTATCACGGTAAGGCAATACTTTAGATATTCCCTATCTTCGTGTATTAAAATAAAATCATCCATGTGCCGTCAAGTAATTGATTGCGTAATTTAAGGCAGTTAGCAAGACCATTTTTTATATAGCCTGCCACACTGCCTTTCCACATTACATTCTTTTTGCACTTTTTCATTGCTTTATACAGTGACTGAAAGGAACATATCTCTTCTTGAACACTTGTCATTTCTTTTCTTATATGTCTCCTTTTAATTATTCAGGGCGTTTATAGATATCCATTACTTCGTTTGAAATAAGCATCATCGTCCTTCTTATGTTCGCCCTTGCGGGACGGGTTGGCAACTCCTTGTGTGAGTGCATTGATTTCCGCTGTTTCCAGCTTACTTTAAGCGAGCCATACTCACAATCAGGCGCCACACCGTTACTATTGTTGGCATTGTTGTTGTTCAGATTCCCAGTGGGATTCACAGTACGCACATGGCTCGCGCCCCGCGGGTGAGGGGAGCGCTCACAAGCGCACCAACACGGCGCGAAGCTAACAATCGGCAACCCAATTATTTTTAAGTAAATTTTCGGCTATTATCTGACTTTCTCCACCCTCTCAAGAACGTTTGCACTTCGAGAGTAAGTTTTGTCCAATTCTCAATCCTGCGAGCTTCAATGCCGAAACTTGTGTATGCAATATCTATCATATTTAACAACGCATATGTTTCGGCTATCGCGTCGTTTTGCAACTTTTTACGAGATGCCAAATCTTCCATTGTTTGAATATAAATAGCGTTTGCTTTAATGATGTCATTTGTCAAAACTATCGCGTTTCCACGATTTTGCTGGTTATGCACCAACGATACCGTTTGGGAAAGCACTTTTCATTTGAACAAATTTGTATGGTGTATTTAGCCAATTCGTTGGCTTTAGTTATCACCGTCAATTCCGTTTCTTCCCTTTTCGATTTTACAACCGACATTTTCCTTTTTCTCCTTGTTAATTATTCATCCGCCTCTGTCGAGGCGGATTATTTTTTTGATTATTGATTCCGTCCTCTTGGATTATACGATGCAACAAGCAGGCGCCACACCGCGACTATTGTCGGCACCGTAGTGGTTCAGATACGCAGTGGGATTCACAGTACGCACATGGCTCGCGCACCGCGGGTAAGGGGAGCGCAACCACCAATAAGTCGCACTACCGTTACGATACTTCATTCTGTTGCTGTCTGCGTTATTGCTTGGCGCAGAATGGTCGGAATAATTTTTGTAATAAGCATAGGGCGTTCCTTGTTTCACTCCGCTTTCCGTAGGGAAATACGCCTCATCATTCGAAAGCAAGAAGAACTTTTCATCTGTTTCGACATATGCTCCGTCCGTATTATCCGTAATAGTATTTAATGTCGTAATTTTCTTAACTTCACCGATAACATCCAAGAAACTCTTATCAATTCCGTATAAGAACCCATCCGTATTAGAAACCCAAGAAGGAGGTCTATCATAATTTGTTTGTGGTTTCCACACGTTCCCTTTCGTCGCGCTACTGTTCAACCATTGACGCATAGCCGATTGAACCCAATTGTTCGACCCATAACGAATTCTAGTGCTGTGATTGCACTCACCAATATCCGTCAATGGTGTCCCTTCCGTTCCTTCGGCGACGGAAATTCCACTTTCGAGTGACGTCGTTGATGTTCTGCTTTCATAAGTAGATACTTTTGTCTCGACAGCTTGTTTCTTGTAGCACCACGGGAACATAATTTGTCCACCCGCAGGAACAGCCTTCGTCAATGTAAAGTAATAACTCTTGCCTCCGCCATAAGCCGTATCACACCCCGAAGCCAATGTAAAGTTGTAAGTGCCTGCTGGCAACTTTGCTTCACAGTAAAACAATGCTTCTGTTGCATCAAATTGTAAATTTGTATAGCAATCGTGCAACCCAAGTGTCAAACTATGGGTAAACTGTGAATCTGACGGTGTATCGTGGTCAATGCCGATAACATCAAACACCAAGTTCGTAGCCGATACCGTAACGATAATCGAATCCCCTTCTTTCGGCGTACC
>CALFPM010000045.1 GCA_937919155.1 uncultured Clostridia bacterium | reverse complement strand
GACTGCGCAAAGAAGCTTTCACCCTTCTTCAGCGACAGAAGAAGCTCAACAATTGAAGAAATCAAGCAGCAACTTGCTTACAGAGAGCAGAACAAAGTTGCTCTTAAGTCTTTCAGACCTAACCTCACTTTCGGTGACGGCAAGAAGATTTATGTTGATATGGCAAACGGCAATTTCGTTGTTTCAAACTACAGCCCCAACAACTGGGATGACGAGAATCCCGATGTTATGGCTCTTTCATCAATCATGAGCTGCAACCTTAAGATCGATGAAGATAAGGACGAAATCTATACTCAGGGCAAAGACGGTCAGAGAGTAAGCTACAATCCTCCCAGATATAAGTTCTACTATAACTTCATTCTTGAATTTGCAGTAAACAACCCCTATTTTGATGATTTCAGAGTTCAGCTCAATACATTCCGTATTGAGGGTATGGGCACAATGGAATACAACAAATATCAGCAGATGGCTATGGAAGTTATCAACACTCTCACTCCCGGCAGAGGCGGTGCAATGCCCAATATGATGAATGGCGGTATGCCTATGAATCAGGGCTTTGCTCCTGCAAACGCTTACGGTCAGCCTAATCCTTATGCACAGCAGAATCCCTACGGTCAGCCTCAGGCAAATCCCTATGCACAGCAGAATCCTTACGGTCAGCCTCAGGCAAATCCCTATGCACAGCAGAATCCCTACGGTCAGCCTCAGGCTAATCCTTACGCACAGCAGAATCCTTACGGTCAGCCTCAGGCAAACCCCTATGCACAGCAGAATCCTTATGGTCAGCCTCAGCAGGCAAATCCCTATGCTCAGCAGAACGCTTATGCACAGCCTCAGCAGGCTCCCGTTGCGCAGGGTTGGGTTTGCCCCGCTTGCAATGCAACAAATGACAGCGGTGCATTCTGTGCTTGCTGTGGAACTCCCAAAGCTAACTGATAATTTATATGAATAAAAAGATGAAAGTTGCGATAATCGTGATTTTGGTCGGTGCTGTTGCCATTGCCGCTGCAGTCGGTGTGTGGTATTACAAAACGAAATTTTACATACCCGATAAAGGCGGCATGGAACGGGATTTGTCGGATACGATTGTATCCTGCTCTTATTCCACGGGCGGCGGAATGGACGGCAGCTCAATGAATATGAGAATATATCTCAACGAGAAAAACGAGGTATGGTTTGAATATTATAATCAGCCGTATATCGGAGCTGAAGAAGAATCCGCAAGTTTTCAGATTGAGTATGATGCAATCCTGAAAATAAGGCAGAAATGCATTGAATACGGTGTTCTCCGTTGGGGTGAACTCAAGTATAGTGAGGAACAGCTTCTTGATGCACCCACAACTTCCGTGAGCTTCACTTACGGTGATAACGAATATTATTCTGTTAATTCAAACCGTGAGCTTCCGAGGAATTCAGCAGGTTTCTTCTCGGCATTTTATAAAATTCTTGAACAATACAAAACACAAGGAGGTAATTAACCTTGTCAGCAATAACTGAACAGAAATGTCCGCATTGCGGAGGTGCAGTCGAATTCAACGTCGGCGCACAGAAACTCAAATGTCCCTATTGCGATGCAGAATTTGATATTGCCGCTATGCAGCAGGCAGAAGATTTTGCCGCAAATACGGTTGAACAGATTAACTGGAATTCACAGGGTTCACAGTGGGGTGCAGGTGAAACGGACGGAATGAGCGTTTATGCCTGCAAATCCTGCGGCGGTGAAATCGTTGCCGATGCAACAACGGGTGCAACAAGTTGTCCTTACTGCGGCAATCAGGTTGTTATGCAGGGTCAGTTCTCGGGCGCACTTAAACCTGACCTTGTTATTCCCTTCAAGCTCGATAAAAAAACCGCAAAGGAAGCACTCAAAAAGCACTTTAAGGGCAAGAAGTTTGTTCCCAAGGCATTTTTAGCCGAAAACAAGCTTGATGAAATCAAGGGCGTTTATGTTCCCCATTGGCTTTTCAGCTGTGATGCGGTTGTAAATGCAACCTATCAGGCTGAAAAATACAGACATTGGTCTGACAGTAAGAATAACTACACCGAAACCACCGCTTTCAATATTTACAGAAGCGGCTCAATCGGATTTGATAACGTTCCCGTTGACGGCTCAACAAAAATGCCCGATGACCTTATGGAATCAATCGAGCCTTTCAACATCAATGAAGCCGTTCCTTTCAACACGGCATATCTCGCAGGTTATCTTGCGGATAAATATGATGTTGATGTAAATCAGAGCATGAACAGAGCAAATCAGAGAATTCAGGCAAGCGCTCTCAATGCATTTGAAGATACCGTTGACGGTTACGATTCCGTAAGTCCGATTCAGGCGGCAATGCAGGTTGCAAACGGCTCATATAAGTATGCTCTTTATCCCGTATGGATTCTCAACGTCAAATGGAACGGCAAGAATCATACCTTTGCAATGAACGGTCAGACGGGTAAATTTGTCGGCAATATCCCCACAGAGGATAAGAAAGCAAAGCTCATCGGCGGTCTCGGCGGTGCGGCAGTCGGCGCAATCATCTATGCGATTATTGCGATAATTTCATCGCTTTAAGGAGGTGCGGAAGAAATGACTAAAAAGATTTTTGCAATTCTTATTGCGGTTATAGTCTGCCTTTCAATGGCACTTTCCGCATCAGCTTATACAAGTCAGTATGTTTATGACCCCGAATATAATCTTTCCGACAGCGAGCTTTATGAACTCAACAACTATGCCGCAGGTATAGAAAACAAAAGCGGTTATGCTCTTATTTTCTGCATTATCTCCGATAACGGCGGTATGACGAACGAAGAATATGCCGAAGAAGCATATTACAGCTATACGGATTCAAAAGATGCAGTTGTTTTTGTTCATAACGAAACGGAGAAGGTTTACAACTACTATATTGCAGGCGATGAAAAAGGAATTTTCAGCGAAGCAGTTATCAATGCAATGAAGACTGCTTATGATACAAACGAAAGCTACTACGGCGGTATTATGGGATTCTATGCGGCTGCCGAAACTGCACTTGAAGCTCCTTCTTATAACACCGCACCCATAGGCGGCAATGCGGTCACAAACGCACCCGGTTCCTACGTAACCGAGTTTGAAAAGGTTGAAAGAACTCTTCCTCTCGTTGTTGACCAGGCAAACATCATTCCCGATGACGTTGAAGCCGCACTTATCGCAAGATGCGACACAATAGCGGAAGAATATAAAATGGAAGTTGCAATCGTTACTGCTTCCGATTTCGGCGGTCTTATCGCAGAGGCTTATGCCGATGATTTCTATGATTTCAACGGCTACGGCTACGGTGAAAACGATGACGGTATGCTTGTTGTCTATAAACCGGGTGAAGAGGGCGAAAGAGAAATCTATATTACAACCCACGGCAACGGCTCGTCTGTTTTCTTCCAGGGTATCCGTGAAGGCATCATTGCCGATATGAAGGATTACCTCATTGCAGAAGATTACGAAAAAGCATTCAATATGTATCTTGACAGAGCTGAAGAACAGCTCAAACCCGGCACTCCCGTTATCTGGCTCTTTGTTCTTGCAGCTATCGGTGCGGTTGTGGGTCTGCTTATCACAGGCTCAATGACAGCAAAGAATAAGAGCGTTATTGCCCAGAATCAGGCTAAAGTTTATACCCGTCAGGGCAGTATGAACGTTACGGGTGCTCAGGATGTGTTCGCCTATTCATTTGTCGACACAAAACCCAAGGCACAGAATAATGATACCGACAGTTCAACTCACACAAGCTCATCTGGCAGAACCCATAACGGTTCAGGCGCAAAATTCTAAGGAGTGATTATATATGGCACTTTTTGATATGTTCAAAAGCAAAGCGGAAAATGCAATTAAAAAGAGCGTCAATACAGCCGTAACACAGGGCTTTAATAAGGCTGCATCCGCAGTCAGCAATCTCGGCAACAAGAAAGAAAAGATTGTTTTCAGAAATCTGCCCTCAACTTTTGAAGAGTTTGCTTCTCTGCCTCAGGCTGCTCTCTCAACTCCCTTTGACACAGCCGCAATGACAGTTCTTGCCTTCTGTTATTATCCGCAGAACAAAGACCTTGCTTTGCAGATGGTAAATTACCTCAGAGGTCCGAGACCGTTAAGCGGCGGAGATATATCCTTCATCGCAGACAGATTCCGTGACAGCGATTATGTTCCCCGTTCATATTTTGAAGGCTCAACTCCCGCAAACGATTACACACCTGCCGAGCCTTACACAATAGTTGTCAGCGAAAATCCTTATTCGTATCAGAATGAGGGATATGCAACGCTTTATATCACATCGGGCGGTGCAGACAGTCCCCGAAGCGTTCAGATGCGCAAGGCAAAGGACGGTAAATGGTATCTCTGGGAACAGTTCATTCTCGTCGGTATCCGTCAGCCCGAAAGCTCAAATCCCTGGGCATAACGGGAGGTGAAACATATGGAAAACATTAACTCAATTCAATTTGACGGTCGTTTTAATACCGAAGTGATGCAGGGTACATATAAACTGTTTACAGAAGTTAAGTTTACAGCAATTCTTAATATTGAGATTGCAGACCCTGATAAATTCAATACTATGTTCGGCGGTCAGCTTCCCGTTGACCTTATTAAAAATGATGCATCACGTGTTGCTGAAATGACCTTTACAAAAATGTTTGCAGACGGCTGCTCTGTTGATGAACTGAAATACAAGGCAGACACACAGGCTGATTTGATTTTGCAGGACTTCGCAATTGCAGGTTGGGAAGCAAGAGCAGGTATCAGAGCCACCGCAATAAATAATGTGATTGTTATAATCGACCATCAGACTGAAAAAATGCTTTCAACTATGGCGTCGATAAACTCCGTTCCTGTTTCTGCTCCTGCACCGCAGGGTAACGCCATCTGGCAATGTGCCTGCGGTAACAACAATTCGGGCAAGTTCTGTACCGAATGCGGAACAAAAAAGCCTGAAGAATGGGTCTGCTCCTGCGGAAACACAAATAAAGGTAAGTTCTGTACGGAATGCGGAACTCCTAAAAGTTAAGGTGATGTTAATGAAAAAAATAATTTCAATTTTATTAACTGTTCTTATGTTAATGCCGTTTGCAGTACCTTTTGCTTCGGCGGCGGATGCTATCGGAACAATAATTGTAACAATCGATACTCTCAATCTTAACGGCAAATCGGTTGACGGCTATGCCGATTACGTAACCCTCGGAACAGAGGGCGTTAAGTTCGAAGAATCGAGCGGTCCCGCAGTTGAGGCTTTCAACAAAACAACCGAAAGCTACGATTCCGAATTTGAAGGCGGCAATTATTATGTTTTCACAATCAGGCTTACCGAAGCTCCTTATTATGCTCTGCCTTCTCCGGGAATATTTGCAGAGGTTGAGGTGAACGGCAGCAAATATGCCGCAATTGTTCAGGAAAAGAACACAGGCTCGGGCACGATTTCCTATATTTCACTTGAAGTTGAACTGTATGTCGGCGACCCGATGAAAAACCTCAAGGCAATTGATTTCCACGTTCCCGCACCCGTTGCAGGTGCTGTTCCTGCAGATCTTTCTCAGGTAACTGCAGATAATATGGGTGTAAATATCATTGCAATTGAATGGTTCCCCGATGACCCCGTTTTCGTTGAGGGAACACAGTATTCATATCAGCTTGCTCTCGAAACTGCAGAAGGTTTTACCTTCGATAAGGATATCTACCTCAGCCACGATATGGCTGATGCTATTAAAATCGGAAGCGGCAAGAATGAACTTAAAATGACCTATACGTTCCCGATTCTTGAAGCTGAAAAAATTATCGGTGCTGATTTCACAATTCCTGCACCCGTAACGGGCGAGACTCCTGCAGAAACATCTGAAATCGTTTGCGATAATCCCAATATCACCGTTGCATCGGTTGAGTGGGAACCCATTGATGATCCTTATAAGATAGGTATTGAATACACTGCAATCATCAACATTGAAGCAAATTCGGGTTATAAGTTTGACAGTGCATCCGCTTTTACCGTTAACGGACAGACTGCAATTAAAATCGGTAGCGGAGCAGAGGAACTCAAGGTTTGTTATACATTCCCCGCGACAGAGAAAATCAAGATATCCGAGCTTGATGCAACGGTAACAGAACCTGTTGCAGGTGAAACTCCTTCAAAAACCGCAACAACTTCAGGCGAAGGTTACACGGTCGTTTTTCACAGTTGGGCTGAGAAGGTTGAAGGCGGTTGGAAAACTGTTTCAGATAACGTATTCAAGGGCGGCAGAACATATAAAGTTGCAATGCATTTCTTTGTTGAAGAAGATTATCAGTGGGATTCATCCGTAACCGCAAAAATCAATGGTTCAGATCCTGATTATCTGGCATTAGAATCAAACGGCAGCTATGAAGCAGAGCTGTTTTTCACTCTCCCTGCAGTCGAATATGATATCACCGTCACAAATGGTACTGCATCCGCTTCAAAGGCGGTTGCAGGCGCGGCAATTACTCTCAAAGCCGATTCTGCACCTGCAGGAAAAACGTTCGACAAATGGGTTGCAGACGGTGTTGCTCTTGCTGACGCAACAAAGGCTGAAATCAGTTTTGTAATGCCTGAAAATGACGTTGCGCTTCAGGCAACCTATAAAGACGTTGTTTATAAAGTAAACGTAACAAACGGCATGGCTTCTGCCTCAACTGCAGTTATGGGTGAAACCGTAACTCTTACCGCAATTCAGATTGACGGCAGGGTGTTCAGCCATTGGGATGTTGAAGGTGCAACCGCTTCCGATAAGAATGCGAAAGAAACAACAGTAACCGTTGGTACATCCGACATTACGGCAGAAGCTGTTTGTGAGGATTGTTCCTGCAAATGTCATCAGGGCGGTATTGTTGGTTTCTTCTATAAGATTGTTCTTTTCTTCCAGAAGCTTTTCGGTCAGAATAAAATCTGCGCAGAATGCGGTGCAAAGCACTGATTTTACTTTAAAAATACTTAAGGAGATAACATTATGAAAAAGTTTTTAGCAATTCTTATGGCTCTCGCAATGCTTCTTTCGTTTGCAGCCTGCGGCGGTAATGAAAATCCCGAAACAACACAGCCCACCGAAGCAACAACCGAGGCTCCCAAGTTTGACGATACCGTTGTTACATACGGCAAGACCAACAAGCTCACAATCAGAACTCCCATTGATGAGTTTACTTTCAACGAAGCCAACACAGAGGGCAACTTCCTTGCACAGACCAATATTGTCAAGTGCGGTACTCTTGAAAGTGCAGAAGTTAACATCGGTGTTGCTTTTGCAGTTACTCATGCAGCATACGATTCAGTTCACGATTACGTTACAAAGAGCTTCAGAAATAATACTATCTTTGAAGAAGGCAAAATCGGCGAATTCACAACATATATCCGTCAGAACGGACCTTCCGCAATGCAGATTATCGTTTGCCTCAACAACTTTGAGTTTGCTATGCTTGAGTTCAAGCTTCCCGCAGGCGCAAAGAGGGATGATTATGCGGCACTCCGTGCAGGCGAACTCTTCAAGACTGTTTATGATAATCTTGCAATCGAAGCAGGTGCGGCAGAAGTTGAAAACACCGATGCAGGCGAACCCGAAGCTCCCGCAAACGGACCTATTACAACAGATAAAGGCTTTGTAACAGTTACTCCTGCAGGCGGCTTTATCTATGACGAAGCACAGTCGGATAAAAGCTCACTTGCTTTCACCAACACTTCTCTCGGTGCAAATGCCGCTGTTTATGTTTATGACGAGCAGAGCATGGAATACGAAGTTCAGAAAAGGCAGTTCGGCTATGCATATCCCAACAAGGAATATTCATCTGTAACAATCGGTGCAAACACTTACGAAGCAATCGAATCCAACACAGGTGTTACATATCTTGTAGCAAACACTTCATCAGGCAATGCAATGTACGTTATGGTATGGAGCTGCTCCGTTGCAGATGCAACACCCCTTATCGAAACAATCGTAATCAACTGAATTTAACGGAGTGGCCGTTTTCGGCGGTCACTCCGTTTATTAATCAAAGGTGATTTTATGAAAAAGTTTATATCGCTTGTTCTCGCAGCTGCTATGCTTTTCGGCTTTGCAGCTTGCAATGCAGATAAACCTGAAAATCCTGTAAATGAATCAACAAGTGCAGAAAATAACAATTCAGCAGAAAAGAAAAATGACATAGAGTTTCTTTCTGTTTATACAGAAAAAGCCTATGAGTATGAAACGTACACTGAAGATTATTACTATCTGACAGAGATAAACTATCAGAAACTGTATCTTTCCGAAGAAAACAAAAAAGAATATCCCCGCCTTGCAAAAGCTCTTGATTCTCTTAATGCCGATAAAACAGAGTTCTATAAGAATAAGGCAAAAGAGCTTGATGAGTATGCATCGGAACAGCTCGATTATTATTATGAAGACGGCGAGCAGCCGATGGTTTACACCGCAAACAACGAATATTTTCTTCAAAGAGCAGATAACGTTGTTCTGAGTATCAGGAGCGATGCTGATGAGTTTTCGGGTGGTTCACATCCCAATTACGGCTATGGCGGATATAACTTTGATACCGTAACGGGCAAGGAGCTTGTTATAACCGATGTTATGACCGATATTTCATCTCTTCCTGCAATTCTTTCGGAAAAGATAAATTCAAAAGAAGAATTTGCAGACGGATTTTTCGGTTCACTTGAAGAAACTCTTTCGGAATACACAGCAGAACAGTTTAATTGGACAATCGGTTATCAGGGTATAACTTTCTGTTTCAGTCCCTATGAAATTGCACCCTTTGCAGCAGGTCTTATTACCGCCACGGTTTATTTTGACGAATATCCCGAGCTTTTCAACAAGAAATATACCGTTGCCCCCGAATCCTATGCCGTAACACTTTCTGAATGGAGCGACGTTGAGTTTGATATGAATCCGTCTGACGGTAAAAAAGATAAAGTCAGCGTCGGTCTTTCGTATTACACGGAAGAAGGCTCATATAAAGATATCAGTCTTAATCTCAACGGTAACGAATTCACGGTTGAAGATGTTTATGCTTTCAGCGCCGAATACTATCTCGTCAATTCAAACGGCAGATATTTTGTTTATCTTGTGCCCCACAGCTACAACAATTATACAAACATTCTTGTTTATGACCTGAACGGCAATGAGATAAAAAAATCAGGTGAACTTGACAGAACAGTTTTTGAAAGTTTGGTCTGGGAGGATGAAAACAAAGATACCCATCAGGCAAAACTTGCTTTTAATAACCCCACACACTTTGTTCTTGAAACAACATTTGATATTCTCGGAACATACGCTGCCGATAAAACCTACACCGTGAATTCCGAAACGGGTATGCCCGAATCGGCAGATGAATTCTATACCGTAGACGAAAGCTTTGCACACGTTCTTACATCAAAAGAAGCTTTCAACGTTAAAATTCTTCCCGATATGAAATCCGTACTTATCAAAGCAGGCTCAGAGTTCACACTTCTGCGTACAGACGGCAAAACCTTTGTTGACGCAAAACTCGGTGACGGCAGAGAATGCAGAATTTATGTTGAGAGAAACAGCACGGATTATCAGCTTTGTATCAACGGAACACCCGAATATGAGCTTTTTGAAGAAATTTATTACGCAGGATAAAAAGGAGTTAATTTAAAATGATTAAAAAATTAACAGCAATTACGCTCGCTCTCATTACTGTTTTTGCAATGATGAGTATATCAATGACTTCAGCATCAGCCGCAACAAAGGTTATCGAAATCAGTAAGTTCCCCGCAATCTATTACGGTGAAGAACTCAATAACTCAAATCTTAACTCTTGTTTCCCTTCACTTGACTACAATCAGCCGCCTTATTATTCGGTAATCAAGTCAACAGAGGTTCCGAATTGCGGCGGCGAGATAGCTGACCCTGAAAAGGAATACTATGTGCTCACAACATTCTATATCGGCGGATATGAGCTTCCCGCAGCTGATGAATTCAAAGTTGTATATGACGGAAAAGAAATTCCGCGTTATAATTTCAGTTCCTATCTTCCCAGTAACAGTGCATATTATCTTTATAAACATGGCGGTAACGGCAAAGCAATGTGCATTATAAGAATCAAACTCGGCGATTCTGTAACTCTTGGCACAGACGTTAACGTTATAAACGGAAAGGCGTCTGCTTCAAGTGCAGTTATCGGCAATGTGGTAACAATCACAGCAGATCAGATTGACGGCAAGATTTTTTATTGTTGGAATATCACAGGCGCAACTCCCGAAGATTATTATGATTCCGAAACAACGTTCACAATGGGTGTTTTCAACGTTACTGCAGAAGCGGTTTACAAAGATTGTGAATGCAAATGCCATCAGGGCGGTATTACAGGTTTCTTCTATAAGATTGTTCTCTTTTTCCAGAAGCTTTTTGGCAATAATCTTGTCTGCGAATGCGGAGCAGAGCACTGAAATTGAATGTTTTATCAGACGGCAGAGAAATCTGCCGTCTTTTTTAAAAAACTGCACTAAAGTACGATGAAAAGCCTAAAATATATGATATAATGATACTTGTAAAAAAATCGGCAAACGGATGTGATGTTATGAAAGATTTCAGCAAAGTTAAATTCAAATGGATTTTCCGTGATTATCAGCAGGCGGTGCTTGATAATTCGCAGAAACATCTGAAAGATAAAAGAATACATATTGTTGCCGCACCGGGCAGCGGTAAAACCATTCTCGGTCTTGAACTCATCCGCAGACAGAACGCACCTACTCTCGTTATGTCACCGTCGGTAACAATCCGTCAGCAATGGGGCGAAAGATTTGTTGAAGCATATCTGCCCGAAACCGAGATTCCCGATGAATACGTTTCCTATTCACTCACAAATCCCAAACTCATAACTTCAATCACATATCAGGCACTCCACGCCGCTTTCACAAAATCCGTTATGGAAGCCGAAGCAAATGAAGATGAGCTCGAAACGGAAGAAACGCAGGATTTCAGTAATTTCGATTTGCTTGCTGAAATCAAAAAGGCAGGCATAAAAACAATCTGCCTTGACGAAGCGCATCACCTCAAAAGCGAATGGCAGAAGGCTCTCGAAAAGTTTGTTGCAATGCTCGGTGACGGTGTTACAATCATTGCTCTCACCGCCACTCCGCCCTATGACAGCGCACCTGCCGAATGGAACAGATATCAGGCTCTCTGCGGTGATATTGACGAAGAAATCTTTGTTCCGCAACTCGTTATGCAGAAAACGCTCTGCCCTCATCAGGATTATATCTATTTCAGCTATCCCACCGAAGAAGAAGCACAGACCCTTGCAAACTATAAGGCGAAATCCGTTGCGGTTACCGATGAAATATTAAAAAGCGGTCTGCTTTCAAAAGCATTGCAGGCTTCAAATGTATCGGGCAACGAAGAAGTGCTTTATGATAACATAAACGGCTTCAAATCGCTTGTCTGTGTTGCAAAGCACGGCGGTGCAAATATTTCAAAAAGCCTTGAAGAAAAGGTTTTTGAGGGCAGAAAAGCACCTGTTTATTCAATAATCGAAGCCGAAAAAGCGTTTCAGTTTATTATTGACAAGCCCGATGTTTTCACCGAAGAAATCAGCGAAGAATTAAAAGCAATTCTCTCGAAAGAGGCTCTTGTCGAAAAAAGAAAAGTCCGCCTTGCATCAAGCGATAAAATCAATAAAATGCTCGTTTCCTCAACGGGTAAACTCGGAAGCATAAACAAAATTGTTGAAAGTGAATATAAAAACCTCGGCGATTCTCTGCGAATGCTTATTCTTACCGATTACATTAAAAAGGATATGCTTAAACTTGTCGGCACGAACGAAGAAATTCATGCACTCGGCACCGTGCCCGTTTTTGAATCAATCCGCAGAACTGCTCCTGATGCAAAGGTTGCGGTGCTTTCGGGTACACTTGTGATTCTGCCCGATTCAGCCGTTGAAACTGCACAGGAAATCGCATATAACGAAAGTGTGCCTTGCAGAATAAAGAAGATTGAAAATACGAACCATACTGAAATCATTTTCAGCGGTTCAAACAAAAATAAAGTAAGTATTATCACAAAAGCATTTCAGCTTGGCGTTATCAATGTACTTATCGGAACAAAGTCTTTGCTCGGCGAAGGATGGGATTCGCCGAATATTAATTCTCTGATTCTTGCGAGTTTTGTGGGCAGCTTTATGCTTTCCAACCAGATGCGAGGCAGAGCAATCCGTATTGATAAAAAGAACCCCGAAAAGGTGTCTAATATCTGGCATCTCGTTACTGTTGAGCCCGATTCAAAAGATGAAATCATAAGCGATGATTTTGAAACGATGAAACGCCGTTTTGCCTGCTTCCAGGCACCTGCATATAACAGCGACGTTATTGAAAGCGGAACGGACAGAATAGATATTCTCAAAGCGCCTTATGACCAAAACGGACTTGAAAGCATCAATAATCAGATGCTTTCTCTTGCCGCCGCAAGAAACGTTATGGCAGGCAGATGGAACGGTGCGGTTAAGGGCAAAGCAAGACCCGAAATTGAAGAAGTAAGCGAAATTCCTGCAGAAGTTCAGCCTGCAAGTGCCGTTCATAAGAACAAGATTTATGCAGTTGTTCTTGCTGTTCTCATTGTCCTTGCAATAATCATAATCGCAACGTCGGGTTTCTTCGGCGGCCTGCTCGGATTCATCATAGCGGCAATCAGCGCTGTTCTTCTGATTAAATGTGCAAGCGTTGTTATGAAGAATTCATCGCCCGAAAAGACGGTTTCAAACATTTCAAATGCAGTTCTTCGCACTCTCAAAGAAATCGGTGAAATCGAGAGCAGGGGAGCAACGGTTTCCGTTAAGAAATCCGAAAAGAAAAATACAGTCAACTGTTCGCTTTCAAAGGCAACCGTCAGAGAGAAGAACGTTTTTGCAAAGGCGGTTTCCGAGCTTCTTTCACCCATTGACGACCCGAGATATCTTCTCATCGGCACAAAGGGCATTTCAAAGTTTGAAACAACAAACTATGTTCAGAGCTATGCCTGCCCATCGATAATCGGTGTCAATAAAGAAACTGCGGCAATTCTTGCAAAGAATCTCAGATCCGCAGGCGGCAAGTTCGACCTTGTTTTCACAAGAAACGAGCAAGGCAGAAAAGAGCTTTTCAAATGCCGTAAGTATTCTTATATCAACGCAAACAGCAAATTCGTCAAAAATAAAAAGATAGTGAAATAAAAAAAGCAGGCAGCATCATAACGATGTTGCCTGTTAATATTTTATTCTGTTTTATGGTCGTTGATGACAAGACCGCTTTCACGCACTCTTACCGCAAGTTCGGTGCGGTTGCGGAAGCCCGTTTTGTCACGCATATTCTGAATGTGTGCTTTCACGGTGCGCAGGGACATTCCGAGCTTTTCGGCTATATCCGCATCGGCTTCGCCGTCAACAACCTCACGAAGAACAAGAAGCTCTTTTTCGGTGAAATCAACGTTGAGTGCTTCTCCGAGTCTGAGTGAAGGCGTTGTGTCGGGATAAACGGATTCACCCGCCATTGTTCTGTTCATAACCTCAATGATTTCCTCTGCGGATGCACTTTTGTACCAGAAGCTTTCAACTCCAGCTTTTCTTGCTCTTTCAATAAAGCTGAATTCGGGCTGACTTGTGACGATGATTATTTTGATATGCGGACAGCTCTTTTTGATTTTTGCCGCCGCATCAAGTCCGTTTGCATCCATTGCCGTGCATACGTCCATAAGAATCAGGTCAATGGGATTTCTGCGGCAGTAAAGCTCTGCCATTGCCGCACTTTCAATAGATTGCGAAAGTTTATATTCTTCGCTGTCGTTTATGTATATTTCAAGCAGCTTGCGAGCCATAGGGTCGTCTTCAACAATAAGAACGTTAATCAAAATAATTTCACCTCTTTCGGCATCTGCACAGTCATAACAAACTGCGGCACAGACTGAATCTCCATATTTCCGCCCAACCGTTCAATTTTACTGCGGAGCGATCCGAGACCGCCGCCCTCGTATATTTCAGTTGTCGGTTGATTTCCGTCATTGGTATATCTGGCATTATAGCTATCCTCTGTTTCGTAAAACTCGACAAACAGAGTTTTGGCGTCTGCGTGAATAACGGCATTTGTCAGCGCTTCCGTTGCGGCAGAAGTCAGTATACTGCCTGCCATATCGTTCATCGGGAATTCACCGCTTATTTCAACGGTAACACCTGCGGATTTGGCAATATCAATAAGCGTGTTAAGCAGACCGCTGCTTTGCGAAGGTTCAGCTTCCGTGCGTAGAACGGCAATGTTTCTGTTCCAAGTGCTGATAATCGGCTGATAATCGGCATCGGGCAGACTCAACGTATGACGGGTTGCGAGAAGTGCCTGACCAAGTTCGCTGTGAATACGGATTTTTGTTTCAAGCCTCTCTCTTGCCCTTGTTGTTTCGTCAACGGTTTCGCCGTAATGCCTGAGTCTTGCGTTCATTTCTTCAAGCTCTTCGTTGTTCATACGAAATCTGTTTGTGAGCTTATGTAGGCTTGTTGTGTCGGTAGCGGTAATCTGAAAAACATTTTCAACCTTTTCACGCTTGAAAGTATAGACCGTTCCGTCAGACAGACGGTATTCGGGTTGTTTGCTGTCGGTAATACGATGAACATCGGGAAGAACAGCACCGTTTACAAGTGTCTTCCAGAATCTGTTGGCATTCTGAATTTCTTCGCCCGTCAGAATATATCCGAGTTCGTTCATTTTGTGGTTAACAAGCTGAACGGTGCCGTTGGCCTTTGAAAAACAAAGACCTGTCGGAAGATGGTCGAAGCTTTCTTTTATGGAAAGCGACGAAACGCTGTTTTTGCGGTAACGGATTTCTCCGATACCGAGAAAAACAAGAAAAGCAAGATTTGCCAAAATGAATATCAGAGAGTATTCCGCATTTTCAAGTAGCAATATGCTCGGATACGGAATATCTCTGTGGCACAGCTGTGCATTTATTCCCGTTGTCAGAACAACGAGCAGAGCAAAACCTATAAGATTGAAAACAACGGTAACCACCTTTGTCAGAGGCTTGTAATTACGGAGAAAAAGATTGGGAATACAGCAGACATTTATTACGGCTTCAAGAAATAAAACCGACATAAAAACTGCCTGAAAATAAGTTCCTGTTTCAAGAAGGTTAATCATCCGATGCACCTCCTTCGGAAAGAAGAACATAAACCGCAACATCGTTTTCATCAACATCGCAGGTTACACTTCCGCCATTGAGTGAAAGTGTGTTCAGCTCAGAAATATCCGCACCGTCATTCAGACCTGTCTGAAGAGTGAGTTTTATGACGGAGTTTTCACATCTGAGTGATACCATAAGTGCGTTGATATCGTCAATGAATAACTCGACTGTTTTTTCAAACAAGTCGTAAACGGCAACTGCATTTTCAACATCCAGACTGCCCGAGCATTTGCTCTTTAACGATGAATGAACACCGAGCAAGCGGATATTGTCAAGCGATTCACGAAGGCAGAATTCAAGCTCTGATGAAGAAATTATTTTGTTTTCTTCGCTGAGCAAAAGCAGATTGCTTCTTCGTTTTATGTATGCGCTTATAACACAGATTTTTGCCAACGCATCATGAGCCTCTTCGGAATTTTGTTTTGCCTGAGTGAGCAATTCTTCTGCTTTTATAAGCTGTGATGAAACGTCCCGTGCAATACGGTCATAGAGTCTGTTCTTTTCTTCAAAACGGGCTTTCTGCTCGTTCATATCAATTTCAGCTTTCAGCAGAAAGTTGTTTTCGCTGAGCCTTTCACGGGCTTCTTCAAGGCTTTTCATCAGCTTTTTGATTTCTTTTATATCGTTCTGCCAGAATACATATCCGCCCGAAACAGGTTTGCCGTGAAGCATTGTTTTTCCGAGTTCAACGGGTCTGTCCAATGCGTTTCGCATCACATCCTCGGGCAAATCATCGGCATAAGAAGAAATATACATTGTCTGATAATTCTTATCAACAACCTGTGCCGCAACCGTTGAAATTTCAAAGAATTCCGTGTAACCCGCATTTGAACGGATAAGACCGCTTTCGATTGCACTTTCAAGAAGAAGGGTAATCATAAGGCAGTCAACAGCGGTCAGGTCGGCTTTGATAAGATCAAGAGCATAAATCACCCAGAAAACAACGGAGCAAGCCATGATGATAAGCGGCAATTTCTGAAATGTTTTACTTCCCGGCACACGGCTCTTAATTGCAAGAGCAACAACAAAATAAAATCCCAGAATTACAAACCACGCGGCAACTATATAAAAACCGAAACCGTATTCGTATTGTTCATTGAAATAATAAATTCCGTTCGGGAATTCAAACACGAGATTATGAAAATCGTTTGTGAAAACAAAAAGAATGAGTGCGAATGCGGGAATATAAAGAAGATTGAACCACCACGGCATTTTGTATGTTTCGGGTTTGCCGATATAGGTTGTGATAAACACACCGAGAAGCGGAATGAGAATCATCGGAATATAAAAAGCATACCACATATATCTGCAAAGGTCGGAGAATTCAGAAACAAAAAACCATTTCGTTGTTCTCTCTGCAAGCCAGAATGACATAAGCAGACCGACGGAAATCAGATAGCTTCGGATTCGTTTATCAAGAATTCTGCGCCGCACGGAAATAACCCAGCCGAACGACAGCGCAACAAAAATTATGTGAGGCAGAATTGTAAATGTATTTCCTGAAAATGAGTTGGTAAGCGGAAAGTTGATGCCGTTATAGAGTATACCTGCCATCGCAAGAACCATTGCGCAGACAAGATAAATCAGAGTTTTTTTCTGTGTCCTTATCATATTCCGCCTCCTCTCATAATAAACCAATTTAATAATAACATAGAAGCAATAAAAAATCTATAATTTGATACTATCATTATGCAAAATCTTTATGACCGACTGTTGAGTATAAAACAATAAATATCTAAAACCTATTTGTCTCCTCGTACAAACTATATTTACATATCAGTTTTTACAATCACTATAAAATTATAACGCTTTAAATGTTTAGTTTCAACCATTTCAATAAAATATACACAGGATTCTAAATTTATAGCAAAACATCATAGTATAAACATTCACAAAAAAAATTCATTCTTATTACTGCAGATGATGTTGCGGAACTTTTAACTATATCACGTCCGACTGCATATCGCATTATAAGAAAGCTTAACGATGAATTGGCCGAAAAAGGATTCATCATTATCAGCGGTAGCGTTCCCAAAAAGTATTTTGACGAAAAATTCTACTGTTAGCAACCCAATTCCACTCTATTCTTTCGAGCGTACTAAATTTTATGATACTCAAAAATTAGAGGAAGAAGAGAAAAAATTAATAAAAACAATA
>CALFPM010000044.1 GCA_937919155.1 uncultured Clostridia bacterium | reverse complement strand
TGCTTCGCAGTTTTGAAAGAGCAGATTTTTGTCACAGCAAGGCAAAAATCTGCAGGAATACGAGGTTATTTCAAGGATTTTTAACGCAGATGTGGCGAAAAGATGCCTTTCAAAACCGTATGTAGTTCGAATGTAGTCACTCTATTCTCGATGAAAGGCAAGGGATTTATATGTCGGCACCGCTTGCGGACAGACTCCGCCCAAAGAAAATTGAAGATATAATCGGTCAGCCCCATCTGCTTGGCGAGGGCAAACCGCTCAGAAATATTATTGAGTCGGGCGAGCTTCCGAATATGGTGTTTTACGGGCCACCCGGTGTGGGCAAAACCACACTTGCAAGCATAATTGCAAAAACAACGGACCGCCACCTTGTGAAGCTCAACGGCACTACCGCAGGCACGGCGGATATCAAGGAAGTTGTTGCAAAGCTTGACACTTTTCTTGCCCCCAACGGAATTCTCCTCTACCTTGATGAGATTCAGTATTTCAACAAAAAACAGCAGCAGACTTTGCTTGAGTATATTGAAAACGGCGCAATAACTCTCATTGCATCCACAACGGAAAATCCTTATTTTTATGTTTACAGCGCAATCCTCAGCCGTTCAACTGTGTTTGAATTCAAAAGTGTGACCCCTTCCGAATCTGAAAAAGCGGTAAGACGAGCCTTTGATTTTTCTGCACAGGACAGAGGCGAGGAATACGTCATAGAGGACGGCGTTTATTCTCACATTGCAACGGCAAGTGCAGGGGATGTGCGTAAGGCAATAAACAGCGTTGAGCTTTGCGTGCTTTCCGCAAACCGTGACGGCGATAAAAAGCTGATTACCCTCGAAAGCGCAAAATCACTGACTCAGAAAAGCGCAATGCGCTATGACAAAGACGGCGATGAGCATTACGATATTATTTCCGCTTTTCAGAAATCCATGCGAGGCTCTGACCCTGATGCGGCGGTACATTATCTTGCACGGCTTCTTGAGGCAGGCGATATGCCTTCAGCTTGTCGAAGACTTATGGTCTGCGCCTGCGAGGACGTTGGTCTTGCATATCCGCAGATAATTCCTATCGTCAAATCCGCAATCGATGCGGCAATGATGCTCGGTATGCCCGAGGCAAGGATACCTCTTGCGGATGCGGTTGTGCTTGTTGCTACAAGTCCCAAATCCAACACGGCATACGGTGCAATCAATTCCGCAATGGCGGATGTTGAGGCAGGCAGGACGGGACCTGTACCCCGTCAGCTTCAGAATATGCACTATGACGGCGAAGATAACCCCAACAAGGGTCAGTTTTATAAATATGCTCACGATTTCCCAGGCCATTGGGTTGACCAGCAGTATCTGCCCGATGCCTTGAAACATAAGAAATATTATGAATTCGGTGATAACAAAAACGAGCAGGCAGCAAGGGAATACTGGGCAAGAATCAAAAAGAAATAAGCAAACGGGTGTGCTTTTCTGCACACCCGTATTTTTATTCGCAATATTTTAAATCTGTACCTATGAAACCGACATCCTTGAAGTCCTCAAAATTATGGCGGATGATGTAGTCAATGTATGAGGCAGTCATATGTGCCGTCAGCACATAGCCCATGGGGTTGAGATGACCGCCCATATAGAAATTTTTCTTGAATTCATCGTCATACACAGGAGCATATTCATAAAGGTCAATTACATATGTGTTGTCAAAAAAATCGGCAATTTCATAAATCGCTTTTCTGTGAGCAATGGTCTTTTCCTGAATTCTGCGGCTTGTTTCTCTGGGCATGGTCATCAGGAAAAATCTTGCGCGTGGCTGAATTGCCTTTATGTGCTGGATAATCTGCGCATAGTAACCGATAAAGGTTTTTGCGTTTTTTGAGCAATCATCTTTGCAGATATCGTCAATGCTTCCGATTTCCTGATTCTGATTATGGATATCGTTAACACCGAGGGCAATGATGTAGCATTGGCAGGCGTACTGAGGATCCCAGAATCTCATATTGTCCGCAAAGCTTTCGCAGTATTCCGATGCGGTCATGCCGCCTCTTGAAAAATTGTAACAGGTGCTGCCGCACATACGGGCAAGATTCTGTCCCCACGAATATTCAAAATAATCGTGATAACCTTTGTTGCCATTTTCATCGCGGCTTTCAAATTCGCCTGATGAAAGGCTGTCACCGATAACGCCGATTTTGCGGAAAATTGCGGTGTATCCGCCGTTGACGGCAAGGTTTTCAAGGGGCTTTTCGTCTTTTGTATTTAAATTTATCATCAAATCAATATTCATATGCAACACTCCTTAATTGGATTATACCGCAAAAACGGAAAATTGCAATAAAAAGATTCAGGGCAGTCCCCGAAAGGATCTGCCCCGAATCTTTATGGAGGATTTCTGAACGGTCAAAGAAAAATCTTCGCCGGGTGGATTATCATTTTCTGTTGATTATTTTTGCGCGGATGTTTCTTGTTGCTTTGAGCGCTTTCTGTGCAAGATTAACGGCGTGATAGCCTGTTTTGCTGATGATGAGGTCAGCCTCGCCCATAAGCTCCATATAATCGTTGCAGAAGCCTTTTTTGAACTTGAAAATACCGTGGAGAGGGTTGCTTTCGTCAGGATATCCGCCGCGGAAGTCATAGTATTTACAGCCTCTTTCAATCGCCCATTTAATCATTTCCCACTGCACAAGATAGTTGGGCATAACATTGCGGTATTCGTTTGAACTTGCGCCGTAAACATACCATTCCTTGTCACCGCAGATAACATTGAGCGCGCCTGCAATTGTCTTGCCGTCATATTTTGCAAGGTAGATTTTTGCATCGTCACCGAACGCTTCCATAATACGCTTGAAATATGAGGTGTCACGGGTTGCAAAGTTATCTCTTTCGCCCGTTACAAGCATAAGGTCATGGAATTCTTCGCAGGCTTCAGCACCCTTGATTTCTATTGTGACACCCTTTCTTGCGGCAAGTCGGGTGTTATAACGGGTTTTGGGATGGAATGATGCCATAACTTCTTCTTCTGTTTTGCCGCCCACATCAAGGCGGAAAATGTATCTCGCCTGAATGGTGTCAAAGCTTGCACCGTGCTCTTTGAAAGTGAAGCCGATTTCTTTGAGCACGTTGATGTATTCCGAGTCTGATGCAAGGGTATCGGTATCGATTTTAAAGGTATAAGCCTTGTTTTTGATGCCGTATTCCTTGACGGCTGTAAGAAGCTCTTTGACGGTTTCTTTATCTTTAAGGTCGCAGACGGGACCGCGGGGAGCATACATCATTTTGAAAGGTGTCATGGGAATCTGGCGCAGAAGCACTCCGCAAACGCCCTTTATGTTTCCGTTTTCGTCACGGCAGATAAAGCCTCTCCAATCCCATTCTTTTTTTACTTTTCCCCATGCAGATGACTGCATCATATGTCCCTTGGGGTGTGAACGCAAAAAGCTGTCAAATTCCTGTGCGTTTTCAATTCTTACGGTTTCCATATCATTCTCCTTTCTGCAGTTTCTTTAACTGCCCGGCTCTTTCCAGAAGTGCCTGTGTTGTATTTTCAATCTTGTCATCCATAACTTCATCAAGCAAGGTTTCAAGAATTTTTCCCATTTCAGGTGATGGCTTAATGCCTGCTTTTTCAAGCTCTTTGCCGCTTACGGCAAGGTCTTTTATTCCGAAGCAGGGAGCTTCATTTTCTATTTCGTTGAGTATTTTTAATCCTGTTTCGTTTTCACGCAGACTTTCGGCATGAAATATGGGATTTTGTGCTCTGACATCGGCGCTTCTTACGCTGAAAAGCTGTTTTACAATATCTGTTCCCAGCTTGCCGATATATTTTTTATAAGTTTTTTTGCTTATCTTGTCAGGCAGAAAATCGTGATATTCAACGAGATTGCAAACATGATTTCTGAATTTTGCGGAAGTTTTCAGCCTTGTCAGAACATCGTGCGCAATTTTTTTGCTGATTTTTCCGTGTGAATAAAAATGGTCAACCCCGTTTTTATCGGTGGTTTTGCATTTCGGTTTTCCCGAATCGTGGAGCAACATTGCAAATTTCAATTCGGGTATTGGCTCAATATTTTCAACCGCCGCAACCGTGTGTCCCCAGACATCGTAAATGTGTCTTTCGTGATTCTGACCGCAGTTTTTCATCGGTTTTAATTCGGGGAGAATGAAGAAAATCACATCTTCGTATTCCCGCAGAATCCTGCCTGCATCCTTGCCGCAGAGCAACTTTGAAAGCTCAACAAAAATACGCTCAACAGAGATATTTTCAAGCAGATGACAGTTGCGGTGAATGCTTTCCGATGTTTCTTTATCAATTTCAAATCCCAAAACTGCAGAAAATCTTAATGCGCGCAGTATTCTGAGTGCATCTTCTCCGAATCGTGTGTCAGCATCACCGACACAGCGAATAAATTCCCGTTTTATATCATCCTGACCTCCGAAGGGGTCTGCGAATCCGCAGGACGGTGAATATGCAATTGCATTAACCGTGAAATCCCGCCTTGAAAGGTCATCCTCAACTTTGTCGGTGAATTCAACGCTGTCGGGGTGACGGTTATCGGAGTAACCTTTTTCAATGCGATAGGTGGTTATTTCAAGGCTTTCACCCTCTACTATAACCGTTACCGTGCCGTGCTTCAGACCTGTTTCTATTGTGCGGTAATCCGCAAAGGCTTTGAGCGTTTCTTCAGGCAGGGCGTTTGTGGTGATGTCCCAGTCGTGAGGGTCTTTGCCCATCAGGGCATCGCGCACCGCTCCGCCCACAACATAGGCGGAATGCCCGTTGGTGTGCAGAATTTCCAATGCTCTATTGACTTGCGGCGGAATTTTTATTACCATAATATTATTACCATTAATTCGGAGGTTTTATATGAATATACAGATTTTCGGAACAAACAAATGCTTTGACACCAAAAAAGCTCAGAGATATTTCAAGGAAAGAAACATAAAGTTTCAGTTTATTGACCTTACGCAGAAGAATCTGAGTAAGGGCGAATATCAGAGTGTTAAAACCGCAGTCGGCTCAATGGAGGCTCTTATTGATGAGAAATCCAAAGCCTATGAAAAGCATTTCATAAAGTACCTTGCAAGCAAGGAAGCTGTTGAAGAAAAGCTTCTTGAGCACGGCGAACTTTTCAAGACCCCCATTGTCCGTAACGGCAAAAAAGCAACCGTAGGTTATTGCCCCGAAATCTGGAAAGAGTGGGATTAATAAGCCTCAAATTTTGAGATTGTTGCAAAGCATCTTGCTTTTTCGATAACAAGCTTGAAGTAGCGCACTCTGATTTCTTTGAAGCGGCAGATGCGCTTGTAGCCGATGGTTGTTTCTGCTGCAAGCTTTTTCCATTTGCCTTTTACCTGAGCATAAAGAGTGAACTTCTCAATCTGCTGACCTGTTCTTATGTTCTCGCCGAGAACGATTTTGTCAATATCATATTCATCGCCAAGGTCAAGAATCAGCTCGGCACCCTCAGGGTCATCACCCGAATGCCAATAGCTGTCGGGATATTCGCTGAGCGCCATCTGACCTGTGTGGTTTTCGTCAAGGTGGCGGTTGTCGGTAACGATTGAATTATCTGCAAGGTTTTCGTTAAAATCAATTTCAAGCTGTGCGCCCATTGCAAGCAGGGTTTCAAGATCCTTTTCCGCAATCTTTCCTTCGGGAGTTGGCGGAATATTGAGCAGGAAGTTGGCATTCGCGCCAACCGAGTTGTAGTATATCTCCATAAGTTTTGACAAGGGTTTTACGGAATAATCCTCGTCAGGGTGATAAAACCAACCTTTTCTGATTGAGGTATCCACCTCTGCAGGGTACCATATAAGCTTGTTGCAATTTTTAATAGCCTTCCTGCTGCCCAGGTCAAGGGCAGTGGGATTTATTTTTTTCGGAGGCTTTGAAACATCCTTCTGGCTTGCTGCGGCAATCAGCTCGCTGTTGGAGTGCCAATAAGGCACAACGCTCCATTCGCTCTTTCTGCACACACCTGCCTCGTTGCCGCACCAACGCACATCGGGGCCGCAGATGTTGATTGTTGCATTGGGCTGAAGCTCACGGATAAGCTTGTAGTAGCCTTCCCAGTCGTATTCCTGCTTTTTGCCGTTTGCACCCTCGCCGCAGGCACCGTCAAACCAGACACAGAAAAGTTCGCCGTATGCGGTAAGAAGCTCGCGAAGCTGATTTTTGAAAAATCTGTTGTATGCTTCACCTGTTCCGTAGGTGGGCTCGTGTCTGTCCCAGGGTGAAACATAAATTCCGAATTTGATTCCGAATTCCTTGCAAGCCTTTGCACATTCGGCAACAACATCGCCCTTGCCGTCTTTCCATTTGCTTGAACGCACGCAATGGTCGGTATATGCGCTGGGCCAGAGGCAGAATCCGTCATGGTGTTTTGCAGTAAGAATAAGACCTTTCATACCTGAAAGCTGGCATACCTTTGCCCACTGACGGCAGTCAAGCTTTTCGGGATTGAAAAGCTCAGGGTCCTCATTGCCGTTTCCCCATTCGGAATTTGTGAATGTGTTCATTCCGAAATGAAAAAAAGCATAGAATTCAGTTTCCTGCCATTTTATCTGGCGTTCACTGGGCACAATTGAGGCGGCATATTTAACAAAATCGGGGGTTTTACTCATGTGTCTTTACCTCTCTTTTGATTAATTAATATTCTCAAACAAACTTTTCCAAAAATTCTCGGGAAGTTCATTGTTCATGGCGTATCTGATGATTCCCAAAAGGGCGGGGGAGTCCGAAATATATGCAAACATTTCGGGCGGAAGCATCCCGCGGTCTGCATAGGCGAGGAGTCTGAATTTTTCGGCGTCTGCATCATTTAACGCAAGCCTGCTGATAAGCTTTATCAGGTCCGCATCATCCGGCGGGGAATTATTCTTGCCCTTTTCGATGTTGCTTATGTACTGTGCGGTTTTGCCAAGCACATCTGCAAGCTCGCCCTGGGAAAGCTTTGCGTCTTCTCTGACTTGCTTAAGCATTATGCCGAAAGCTGTCGGGACAAACATCGGACTCCTCCTTTCTGAATTTTGGTTGGGAAATGGGAAGCGGAATATCCGCTTCATTCCTATTTATTTTATAAATAAACAAATTTGTTTATTTACACAGTAAATAGAATATCACAAATAAATTGCGGTGTCAAGTAGGGGACATAATTAATACTTATATTGATTTTAATTAAGTTCTTTATTGATAAATTCATTTTTATGTGGTATACTGCAATTGCGACACATCCGAATAATTGCCCCGAATCAGTATATGCTTGGTAAAAGCGTATGCTTTGTTTCCTTATTCTGATTTGGGTTAAGGTTGTGTCGCGGCAATAAACGAGGCTACGTTTTTCGTGCGTAGCTTCGGCTGCGCACTTTTTATTTTATGGAGGTTTTGCAAATGAAAAACATTCTTAAGCGCACATTGTCAACATTTCTTGTGGCTGTAATTGTGTTTGGCGCCGTACCTCTTGCAGGTTTTGTCGTTTTTTTCTCCACTAAAGCGGAGGCAGCAACAACCTATACAAGCGGAATATATTCCTATTCAGTTGATGAAAGCGGAAATGCCACAATTGAA
The DNA here is from genome assembly GCA_937919155.1 of uncultured Clostridia bacterium. Taxonomy (GTDB): domain Bacteria; phylum Bacillota; class Clostridia; order Oscillospirales; family Acutalibacteraceae; genus CAG-177. Next base: position 19,554 of record CALFPM010000044.1, on the reverse strand, counting down.
GAATGTGATACATCTGCCACAGGAGATATCATAATACCTTCTTTAATTGACGGTTATCCTGTTGTAGCCATTGGTGATGAGGCGTTTTATGCTTGTCAATCAATCACCAGCCTTGAAATTCCATCTTCTGTCAAAACAATCTGTGATGGCGCCTTTGAGCATTGCACCGCCAAACAAATAGTTATAAACGAGGGTGTTGAAAAGATAGACGATTGGGGTTTCTCGGGTTGCCTTTCGTTAGTTGAGATATCATTACCTGAAAGTCTTGTTGAAGTCGGTCAGAATGTCTTTTATTACTGCACAGGTTTGAAATATGCTGAAATTCCGGGAAGTTTAAAAGTTATTGGTCCAGGCATGTTTAACTGTTGCATAGCCCTTGAAAATGTTGTAATGGGTGAAGGCGTGTCCACAATACATCAGGGCGCGTTTGCAACTTGCAGAGCCTTGACAAAAATTTACATACCTGAAAGTGTAAGTTTGATAGACAGAGTAGCTTTTGATGATTGTCCCTCACTTTCTGACATTTATTATCAGGGCAGCGAAGATGATTGGAACAAAATTATTATTAACGAAAGAAACGAAAATCTTAATGGGGCAACCATACACTTTTTACACGAGCACGATTATGATTTCTCGGTTCATAAAGAGGCAACTTGTGAAGAATCGGGAATTATGAAGGGCGAATGTGTGTGCGGAAGTATTGCAACAGAGGAAATACCCGCTGAAAAACATACCGCAGGCGATTGGGAAATAATTCAGAATCCTACATACGAAATGCAAGGCAAAAAGGTTAAAAGATGTCTTGAATGTAAAACTGTTGTTGAGGAGGAAAATATTCCTCAGCTTGTAATTGCAGAACTTCTGGTTCCTACGCAGAGAAGAATAAGTTTTGGTGACGGCGCTGAACTTAGAGTCAAAATCACAAATCAAGTCCCTGACGGTGCATATATTGAGTGGAGTGCAAACAACACGAACTTTTCTTATGATGTTTCTGATGATGGTAAAATCTGTATAATCACACCTGAATCAAGCGGTGATACAACGTTCACGGTCAGAGTTATCAGTGAGGATGGTGAGGTGCTTGCAGAGGATGAGCAGGTTATGACCTCAAAGGCAGGTTTATTTGATAAAATAATCGGATTCTTCAAAAAACTGTTCGGTTTTACAAAATTTTATCTCAGTTGATAAATATCATCAAACAAACTTCACCCCGAAGCTTTTCGCTTCGGGGTGTTGTTGTGTGTGTGGAGTTATTTTATTGTTATAACCGGTCTTGCAAGGATACCAACATCGCGGAGTATGTATTCGTAGCTCCAGCATTCTTCATCGCTGCGCCATGCTCCGGGGCCGTGCCATGAATGCTTGACATCGGTAAGATGCACGGGACCAAATGCATTGTATCTGTTTCCGAAAAGGGTGATATCAACCTTGTGGCTGCCGTCTGCAAGTCCGTCAACATTGAGCTGATATGGAGGATAAACAATCTTGCCCTTTTCTTCGCCGTCAACGGCAACGGATATGAGAGCGCCTCTGTATCTTGTTGCCTCAACACGAAGGCTGTTGCCTTCGGCTTCGAGGTGATAGGTGATATTTCCGCCGTAGAAGGGCAGACCCTGAGAAATGATTGAGCCGAAGCCGAGCTTTTCGGGAAGTGCGGTTATAACCTTTGCTCTGCCGATAACTTTTACGCCGAAATCGCCGAGAATGTAGCACCATTCTGTATTTGTGCGCTTGCCGAAAGGCAGGGTAACTTCAAGAATGTTTTCACCTTTATGAATATCTGTGAGAGCAACGGTCTTGATATCTTTATCGGTGTACCAGCCTGTGATTGCGTTTGCAATTTCTGCACCGTTGAATTTAATCTTTGCTTTTTCAGCGTCTTCAAGAGCAAGCTCTGCACCGCTGTATTCGATTTCGCTGTTTATTCTGAATCTGAGGGTTAAATAATGCTCTATGGTTTCGGGCTCAATAACCCAGGGCTGAGCAACGTTACCGCCGCGCTTAACAAAGCCCACCATTTCACGGCACACGTTGTCAAGGCGCAGAATTTCTTCCTCTGCCATAAAATCGCCGCCGTCAAGGGTGAATTCTGCCATGTCAAGCAGAAGTGCGTTTTGCTCCGAAAGGGTGTAAGGCACAAGCGCAGGCATTGCTTTTGTGTCTGTGATGATAACTTCACTTTCAGGCTCAACCTTTACTTCTGCCTTGCCTTCGTCAAGTCTGAGAAGAAGGCTGTCATAGTCAAACAGAGTTTTTGCAATAACGGTGTTGCCGTTTATGTATTGACAGGCAATGGGATAAATATCGCCGCTTATTGTGTCATAAACATAAGGTGTGAATTCGCCGTTAATGCTTATGCGCAGGTTGTTTTCGCGGATGCAATCCTTGTTATATGGCTCTTTGCAACGGCTGATGAAAAGCCAACGGCTGTTGCCGTCCTTGCGGAGCTGATAGATGAATCCGTCTGAAAGTCTGCCGTTTGCGAGGCGGAGAGTGACGGTTCTGTTTTCCTCAAGAGCGTTGAGCAGTTTTTCTCTGTCATAGGGAATAACGGTTGATTTCTCGTAAAGAGCCTTACCTCTGCCGTCAGGAATGCCGTCTGTGAACACAGGAGCATTGCCGAGGAAAATCAGCTTGCCGCCTGCATTTCTGAACGCTTCAAGGCGCTCAATTGTTGTTGCTCTGAGAGTTTCGCAATCGGGAACAATAACCGCATCGTATGCCATTTCACCGACCTGCAGGGGAGCAGATGCATTTTCACAAAGCGAGGGGAAGAGAGATTCGCTGATGAAGTTGAAATCAATGCTGCCCTTGAGAAGCCAATCGGTAATATTGCGGAATTTCTCGTCCATATTCTCACGCATAAGTGCGGTCTTATCGTTGGGACCCCAATGGAGCCAGAAGCTTTCAACGGGATGAATAACACCGACCTTGACAACGGGTTTGCCGCGTGTCATTGCGGTGTTGACTCTTGCAAAGTGGTCTTCAAGGTATGAGAATTCTTCCCACCAAGGTGATTGATAGTGAATTGATGCGGGGTAGTCACGCTTTGCTTCGCCGCCCATTGCATACCAGGAAAGGTGAGGAACACGGATTGTAACGCCAAGGCAAGCCTGCCAGTCGCCGTGAAGCTTGTATCCTCTGAAATCATAGTCCCAACCCGTAACGCCGTAAAGCTCGGAGAGCATACCCTCTCTGCCGTACTGATGAACTGCGGACTGAGCCTGCTTTGCGGTGGTGAACTCAAAGCTTGCGCAGAGCATATCGATGCCCGGCAGGTCAAATCCTCTGTATGAGCGCATTGCATCGCCGAGAGCCGCTGTCTGGCTGTGGAGAGTAGGTTCTTCCATCATATGGCCTGTAAGAGCAATTCCGTTTTCTCTGCACCATGAGCCGCAAACATCGGCAAATGCCTCTGCAAATCGCTCGGAAATATGGTCGTGATAGTGGTATCTTGTGGTTGATACCTTGCCGTCAGGAAGTTCCCAGAAGATTTCGGGCAGTGTTGCAAGAATATCTTCGCCGTACTGTGCCTTGTATGTTTCAGGGATATCGTCTGTCCAGGGCATTGCGATATCGTCTTTGTCAGTTGAATTATCAAGCACATCCTTGCGGGTGAACTGAGGCTCGTCTGTGAAAATTGCAGGTACCACGCCGCCGAAGTTTTTGCCGATAACCTGCTTGTATCTTTCATGAGTGACCTCGACAAAGCGTTTTACCGCCTTGGGATTAAGAGTGTCGAGATATGTCTGATTGTTATACCAGGGTGAGGGTGCGTGAATTTTGACATAGGCATACCATTTTGTGCCCTCAGCCTCATCATCCTCGCCGATAATCTTATAATCCTTGAGGAAACCGTTTTCGTCAAGAATAATGTCATAGCAGCTGATGAGCCAGCCTTTGCCTTCTCTTCCACCCTCTGCGCGTGAATCAATGATTGTTGCGGCAACATCTTCGTTGTCGCAGGGGACGGTTGTCATCAGCAGGCAGCGCGCCCTGTATTCTTCGTCTTTTGTAACAAGACCGCCCGCCGCACCTGAGGGCCATCTGTCCTCATCATAAAGCCAGGCGAGCATATGCTCTTTGTCAGCCTTTTCACAGCAACACTTGATAAGTGACATGAATTCATCCGAAAGGTAGTTTGTGGACATACCTGTGCGCACGTGCATATGGAAACCGCCAAGACCCATTTTTTTGAAAATTTCAATCTGACGGCAAAGCTCCTCTGCCTTGAGGTCGCTGTTCCATGCCCAGAACGGTGTGCCTCTGTATTCACAAGTAGGATTTCTGAAAAGCTCATTTGTGAGAGCAGGTGCGGAATTTTTCTTGTAAAGCATAAATTTTCTCCTTTATTCGGGATGTTTGCAGAGAGGTTTATCCTCGCTGGGAGTGTTCCAATTTATAAAGTTATTGCGTTTTGCGTGGTACCATTCCATTTCAAACATTTTTGCACTGTCATCAACGGGAATGTAAAGCTGATTTCTGTGGAAATAGGGAATTCCCTTCATTTCAACAGTGCCGAGGTCTGTTCTTGCAAGGTTACTGCCCTCGGTGAATGTGGCTCTGTGACCGTAAGCCTCAACATAAAGTGTGTCTTTTTCTTTTATAACCTTGCCGCCGATAAACTGCATCACAACGCCGAAAGGAGCATACCACATACCGTCCTTGAATTCTGCATAAAGTTCGCGGGCAATAAGTTCAAGCATCTGACCCTTGAACGCCATTTTTGTCCAGTCATAAGTAGGTGCAAGGGCATAAGGTGTAATCAAATCTTTTGTTTTGTCAATGGTGAAAACATCAATGATTCTGCCGTCAGCAAGATAAGCCGTGGCAGTCAGCACATCGCCGTCAATTTCAACAAGTGTGTATGAGCCCACTCTGATTTCCTGAGGATAGAATGCGCTGTGCCATACTTTCGGGGCGTTTGAATGATAAATATTTCCGCCGCCGTTGCCTACGATATAGTGCACCGTGCCTTCTGACGGGCGGTCGAAATGCTCGTCATTTTTTGTGGGGAAGGTTCGTGCAAACGAATGCTCATGACCCTCAAACAGAATATCAAGTCTGCCGTCCTCAATGGGTTTTCTCAGCCAGGGGTAGCCGTCATTATTCTGACCCTCGGGCATAACGGGATAAATGGGGAAGTGGTATGCACCCAGCTTCCAGGTTTTGTTGCTGCTTTGCAGGTCGTTGTATGCCCAATCCTCAACAATCTGAGGTGCATTTATGCCAAGCACAAGGAAATGAGTGTTGCCGTAATCGAAAGAATAGTTTTCGCCTGTGTAACCTTCGGGACCGTTGTCAGGGTAAGCCGCACCGAACTGAAAATCAAAGAAATCCGCGTGCTCAAGGTAATATTTGCCCGTAGGTTCGGGGAAGTATGTAATGTAACCGCGGTTGTCATGATTGCCCGTTGTCATCATATAAGGAATGCTTTCAATGATTCCCTTGAGCCCCTCAAACATTCCGTTCCATTGAACTTCGTTCTGACCGTTATCGCAGTTGTCGCCTGCGGTGAAAATGAATTTGCACTCGGGGTGTTTCTTGAGCGCATCTCTGAGCATTGCGCCGACCATGCTGTAATCGGGCAGGTGGCAGGGATCGCCTTTCTGATGATCGGTAATAATGATGAAACTGAATTTATCAAGGTTTTCAGGCTCGGTTTCAAAGCTGAAATTCTCGCTTCTGTAATCATCGGAACCAACGTTATAAATATATTTTGTGCCTGATTCAAGACCGCTGAGCCTTACGGAATAGTAATTGCTGATATCAATATCGGTCTCTTTTGTTTCGTATTTTGCTTCTGCCTTTGACCATTCGCTTGCATCTTCTTTGCGGTAAAGGATGTAACCGCAGGTGATATCCGTGCAGGTGCGCCATATAACTGCCATCTCGGATTTTGCATCGCCGCAGAATGCAAGCATTATGTGGTCAGGCATACAGCCTGAACCTCTTTCGGGTTTATAGAACTTTCCGTTTTCGTCAATCATAGCTTTTCTCCTGTAAGTAATACATTAATTTTAGTTATTTCATACATATTTGTCAATATAAACAATTTGAAGTTAAGCAAAATATATTGATTTTTTACGGATAATAATATATAATCTATAATGCGATAACATTTAATAGGGGGACGTACTATGAAAAAAATCGCAAAAATACTCAGCCTGATTCTGGCTGTGATTTTAACACTGTCCTGCGTTGGACCCTTTGCCTCAGCGGCAGGGGAGAGCAATCTGACAATAATGGCATATGACGGATTTGCCGTTGTTATGAGCTGCCTTGCAACCGCCACGGGAGAAATTGACATTCCCGCTACATATAACGGTGCGGCTGTTACCCAGATTTCCAACAATGCATTTAATAATTGCACAAGGATAACCAAGGTAACTGTTCCTGCAAGCGTAACCAAAATCGGAAATTCCGCATTCTATAACTGTGACAGACTTGAAGAAATAACATTTGCAGGCACCAACTGCACATTCGGAACAGATGTTTTTTATAACTGCCGTTCACTGAGCAAAATTACTCTGCCGTCAAAGACGAAGCAGATTCCTGCCGGTATGTTCTATGATTGCCAGTCGCTTGAGAATTTTGAAATTTCCTCAAGTATAATTTCAATCGGAAAAGAAGCATTCGGTAAATGCTCGGCGCTGAAATCCGTTACAATTCCCGCTTCAACAACATCAATCGGCGAAAATGCTTTTATCGGTTGTAATTCAGTTGCGGCGTATACCGTTGCAAGCGGAAATGTAAATTACAGCAGTTCAAACGGCGTTCTTTACGGACCCGATCCCTCAACAAGGGAAAAAGCACTTCTTCAGTATCCCAACAGCAAAACTCAGAGCACATACACAGTGCTTTCGGACACCAAAATAATTGCCGACTATGCTTTCGGTGATAACGGATATCTCACAAAGATTGTTCTTCCTGACGGACTTGAAACAATTGATGACTATGCTTTTTACAGCTGCAAGAAGCTTTCGGATATCACAATTCCCTCAACCGTAACATATCTCGGTTCCCAGTCTTTTGGCAGATGTGAAGCACTTAAGAGCATCACAATACCTTCAAGCGTAACCAATTTTGAAAGTGCATTTTATATGTCCGCTCTCGAAAGTGTTGTTTTTGAGGAAGGCATAAAGGAAATCGGAATAAAGAGCTTTGAAAAGTGCGGCAATCTGACTTCCGTTGCATTCCCGTCAAGCATGAACAAAATCGGAAACGGAGCATTCTTTGATTGCACCGCCCTTGGTGAAGTAGTTGTTCCTGCAACAGTTACAGTTATTGAAAGAGGCGCGTTTGAAAATTGTGACAACATCACTCTTTGGGTTGATAACGGTTCTGTGGCTCACACTTATGCGGTTGATAATGACATCAGACATAAAATCAACGGTGTTGATAACAAAACCGTAAAGTATATTTCAGTGCTTACATTGCCTGACAAAACAAGCTACATCTACAAAGAAAGCATTGATACAAGAGGTCTTGAGCTTTTTGTTGCATACAGTGACGGCTCTTCTGAAACCGTTACAAGCGGCTACGAAGTTACCCCAAAGGTAATGAGCAAAACAGGCTCACAGGTTATTGATGTAACCTATGAGGGCTGCAAGACTCAGTTTGGTGTCAGCGTTTCTTACACCTGGTGGCAGTGGATTATCAACATTCTTCTGCTCGGCTTCCTCTGGTATTAAAAAATAAACCGCCGTGGATTATTCCTCGGCGGTTTTCAATTTCTCAAGAAATTCTTTATCTTTTTTTGTCAGCTCTGCTTTTGACAGCATATCGGGTCTGCGCTCATAAGTGCGCTTGATGCTCTGTTCCCTCTGCCATTTCTGAATGTTAGCGTGGTGACCTGAGATAAGCACCTCGGGCACTTTTTCGCCGTGCCATTCAAAAGGTCTGGTGTATTGCGGATATTCCAACAATCCCGAATAATGGCTCTCAAGAGTGAATGCATCTTCGTTTGCAAGCACTCCGGGCAGCATTCTTGAAATGCTGTCGGCAAGAATAAGCGCGGGCAATTCACCGCCCGTCAGCACATAATCTCCGATTGAGATTTCCTCGTCAACGATTTCATCAATAACCCTTTGGTCAATGCCTTCGTAATGGCCGCAAAGCAGCGCAATATTATCAAGCTTTGAAAGCTCTTTCACCTTCTCCTGAGTGAGAGTTTCACCCTGAGGAGAAAGATAAATAAGATGGGGTCTCACTCCCGTTTCCTCGCAAAGTGCCGTAAAGCAATCGTAAACAGGCTGAGTCTGCATTATCATTCCCGTGCCGCCGCCGTAAGGCGAATCGTCAACACGGTTATGCTTATCAAGAGTGTAATCTCTGATGTTTCGGCAGTTGATTTCAACGCATCCGTTGGCGCGTGCTCTGCCAATAATGCTCTCACTCAATACGCTCTCGCACATCTCGGGGAAAAGGGTTAAAATATCAATCCTCATCGTCAAAAATACCTTTCAGCGGTCTGATAACAATACGGTCATTGGCAACATCCGTTTCAATAACAACATCAGGGATAGAGGGGATAAGATACTCTTTGCCCTCATCGGTTGTTATGTGCCACACATCATTTGCGCCTGTTTCGCTCACATCGGTCAGCGTGCCGTATACCTTTTCGGGGCAGTCGGCATCATAAACCGTGCAGCCTTTAAGCTCTGCAATGAAATATGTGCCCTCGGGCAGCTTTGCATCGCTGCGCTTCATATAGAGGATTTTTCCTCTCAAAGCCTGAGCTTTTTCAACCGTATCAATATCTGCAACCGTCAACAAAACAATGTTGCCGTGCGGCCTCGCAGATTTAACCTGCGCCGCACAGCTTCCATTGCTGTCATAATATAAGGTTTTGAAGTTTTTTACGAATTCGGGTGAATCGCACCACGGATTGAAACGCATTTCGCCTCTGATTCCGTGAGTGCCGACTATTTCACCGATTTCAAGAAATTTCTTAATCAATTTCTACAACAACCCTTGTGCTCTGACGAGTTGCAGCGGCACGCATAACAGTGCGGATTGCCTTTGCAATTCTGCCCTGCTTGCCGATAACTCTGCCCATATCATCCTCACCAACGTGAAGGTGATAAACAACAGTGCCGTCCTCTGTGGGCTCGTCAGCTGTAACAGTTACCGCTGCGGGGTCATCAACAAGACCCTGAGCGATGCTTACAAGTAAATCCTTCATTATGCTGACCTCTTAAAGAACGCCTTCTTTTTTAAGGATAGCCTTAACAGTGTCTGTGGGCTGTGCGCCGTTAGCGATCCACTGCTTTGCCTTTTCAGCGTCTACCTTAACCTCTGTGGGAGTTGCAACGGGGTTGTAGGTGCCGATTTCCTCGATGAATCTGCCGTCACGGGGATATCTTGAATCTGCAACAACGATGCGGTAGAAGGGAGCCTTCTTTGCGCCCATACGGCGAAGTCTGATTTTTACTGCCATGATAAATTCCTCCAAAAATAAAAATTAACAAATTAATATATAATGTATCAGCTTTATGCTGTATTACATTCCGAACTGTGAGGGGTCAAAGCCTGCAGGCATCTGGAAACGCTGCTTTCTGCGGCGTTTTCCGCCTTTTTTGCCGCCGAGCTGTTTGAACATCTTCTGCATCTGCTTATACTGGCTGAGAAGTCTGTTAACATCTTCAATGCTCTGACCGCAACCTGCCGCAATTCTCTTTTTGCGGGAAGGATTGATGATATCGGGATTTGTGCGTTCTTTTTCCGTCATTGAAAGAATAATAGCCTTCAGACGGTCAAATTTGCGCTCGTCAACCTCAATGTCCTTTGCCTTTTTGCCGATGCCCGGAATCATTCCGAGAAGATCCTGAATCGAACCCATTTTTCTTATCTGCTCAAACTGGTCAAGCAAATCGTTGAGGTCAAATTTATTCTGCATAAGCTTCTTTTCAAGCTCTGCAGCTTTTTTCTCGTCCATGGACTGTTCTGCTTTTTCGATAAGAGAAAGCACATCGCCCATTCCGAGAATTCTGGAAGCCATTCTGTCGGGATGGAAAACATCAAGGTTTTCAAGCTTTTCACCCGTACCCACAAATTTGATGGGTTTGCCCGTAACAGCTCTTGCGGAGAGTGCCGCACCGCCTCGGGTGTCACCGTCAAGCTTTGTAAGGATAAGACCGTCAATTCCCAGCGCGCCGTCAAATGCGGTTGCAACGTTAACTGCATCCTGACCTGTCATTGAGTCAACAACAAGGAGAATTTCGTGAGGCTTTGCCTCTGCCTTGACCGCCTTGAGCTCGTTCATAAGCTCTTCGTCAACATGAAGTCGGCCTGCGGTATCAAGGATAACGTAGTCATATCCGTGGTCTTTTGAATAAGCAATAGCTTCTTTAGCGATTGTAACGGGGTTGGACTGACCCATTTCGAAAACGGGAGCGCCAACCTGCTCACCGACAACCTGCAACTGCTTGATTGCAGCGGGTCTGTAAATATCACAGGCAACCAGCAGGGGACGGTGATTCTGTTTTTTGAGCATAAGAGCAAGCTTTGCGCAGTGGGTGGTTTTACCTGAACCCTGAAGACCGCACATAAGAATAACTGTTGGCGGATGGCTTGCATATGCAAGGCGGCTCTGAGTGCCGCCCATAAGGCTTACAAGTTCCTCTTTGACGATTTTGATAACCATCTGAGAGGGTGTAAGGCTTTCCATAACCTTTTCGCCGATTGCTTTTTCGGTTACGGTGTTTGTGAAATCCTTGGCAACTTTATAGTTAACGTCAGCCTCAAGCAGAGCCATACGGACCTCGCGCATTGCGCTTCTGACGTCCGCTTCTGTCAGACTGCCTTTGTTTCGCAGATTTTTAAACGCAGATTCAAGTCTGTCTGAAAGTCCTTCAAATGCCAAATGATTCACTCCTTATATATAATGTATGTATGTTATTTTTATCAGCTTTCAAGGAGAGCCATTGCGGCAACCTTGATTCTGACGCTGTAGTCGTTGATTTCTTTTGAAAGGCTGTGGCGCAGATTATATTCGGAAATCTGGTTTGAACATTCAATGATTTCATCAAGACTGCGGCGCATATCCTCAAATCTTCTTGCAACGCCAAGACGACTTTCCATTTCCTGGAGCTGGGTTTCAGCTCTCTTGATTGCATCGCGCACACCCTGACGGGTAATGCCTTCGTTTTCTGCTATTTCGGAGAGGGAGAGATCGTCATTATAGTAATATTCCAAAAAATCACGCTGCTTTGCCGTCAGCATTTCGCCGTAAAAATCAATCAGCACAGCCATTTCATAATTCTTTGCCATTCGGAACCCTCCTTTCACTGTTTTCAATCACAAGTAATACCCTGAATTCAGGGCAGAAAAAATTGCCGAAAAAACGGCACCTGTAAAGTCAACACACTTTACAGGTGCTTATTATACTAAAAAAGAATGGTATTGTCAAGCACAATTTTTACCACATTTGAATGGGTTTTCCACATTTTTCTCACAAAAACGCCTAAATCTGAGGTGGATAACCCACAGATTGTGGAAAAAACAGGCTTCTGACACAAGATGTATCCACATTTCCACACTTTTAATGTGGAAAACTTTTTTGCGGAAATATTACATAGATTTGTAAAGCTGAGAAACTTTACAAATCACTTGAGAGTGACGATTGTAACGCCGTCCTCACCTTCGCCGTACATACCGAGTCTGCTTGATTTTACATAGGGCGATGACTTGAGATAACGGGTAACGGCAGTCCTCAACGCGCCTGTGCCCTTGCCGTGAACAACGGTGAATTCGTTAAGTCCCGTGCGCAGACCCTGATCGATGAATCTGTCAAGCTCAATAAGGCAATCGTCAACTGTCATTCCTCTCAGGTCAAGTCTTGTGGAAGCCGCCATATTCAGCCTGCTTTCGCCCTGAAGTCTGACTGTTGATTTCTTCTCCTGCTTTTTAGGAGCGTTTTCGCAAAGCCTGAGATTTGAAAGCTTGACTCTTGTTTTTATTGAACCTGCCTGCACTTCAACATTGCCGTTTTTGTCGGCAGGAGAAAGAACTTTTGCGCTCTTGCCGATGTCGCGGATAATAACTGTGTCACCCGTAACGAGGGCACGGGGAAGCACATAATCCTTATCGTCATCCTCAATGCCGATAATGGGATCGGCGGCGGAGTCGATGGATTCAATTCCTTTTTTGACAAGTGATTTTGCGCGCCTTGCCAATTCGGCGGCATCCTGAGCCTTTTTCTGTTCTTTTTTCAGTTTGTCCAATTCCTGAAGCAGGGTGTATGCCTCGCGCTTTGCCTGTTCAACAACGCGGAGTGCCTGTGACCTTGCATTTTCCATCTCGCGCTCGCGGAGTTTCTGAGCATCAACCTTTATTTTTTCGGCTTCCGCTCTCTCTTTTTCAGCCTTTTCGGAAAGATGTTTTGCCCTTTCAAATTCATCTTCCATGCGGCGTCTCGTTTCTTCAAGTCGGTCAACAACATTTTCAAACTGTTTGTTTTCGCTTGAAACAAGCTCCTGTGCGCGGTTTATAACCGAAATGTCAAGACCTAACTTTTCGCTGATTGCAAGGGCGTTTGATTTTCCGGGTACGCCTATCAACAGACGGTAAGTGGGTCGGAGAGTGGCAACATCAAATTCGCAACAGCCGTTTTCAACTCTCGGAGTTTCAAGGGCATATGCCTTAAGCTCTGCATAATGAGTTGTGGCGGCGATTTTCGCGCCTTTGAAGTGAAGTGCCTCAAGAATTGAGATTGCAAGTGCCGCGCCCTCAACGGGGTCGGTGCCTGCACCCAATTCGTCAATAAGAATAAGACTGCTGTCATCAGCCTCCTCAAAAATGCTGATGATGTTGGTCATATGTGCCGAGAAAGTGGAAAGTGACTGCTCAATGGATTGCTCGTCACCGATATCGGAAAGAATTTTGTCAAAAACAGAAATTTCGCTTCTGTCGCCTGCAGGAATCATAAGTCCGCACATTGCCATCATTGACAAAAGACCGATTGTTTTGATTGAAACGGTTTTACCGCCTGTGTTGGGACCTGTGATAACAAGAGTGTCAAAGTCACCGCCAAGCATAATATCAACGGGCACAACCTTTTTGGGGTCAATGAGAGGGTGTCTTGCCGCACGGAGGTTGATAATACCTTTGTCATTCATAACGGGAGGTGCGGCTTTGATTTTATAAGCGTACTGCGCTTTGGCAAAAATCAGGTTAAGCTCAACTGCGCATTCATAGCTGTTTTTGATGCTCTGTGAAAATTCACCTGCACTTGAAGAAAGCTCGCTGAGAATTCTCTCAATTTCTTCGCGCTCTTTTGTCTGCAGAACACGGATTTCGTTGTTTGCCTCAACAACCGCCATAGGCTCAATGAAAACCGTTGCACCGCTTGACGATGTGTCGTGCACAAGACCTGCAACTTCGTTTCTGTGTTCACTTTTGACAGGTACAACATATCTGCCGTTGCGCTGAGTGATAATGTTTTCCTGCAGGAATTTGGAGTTTGCCTGTGAACGGGAAAATTTATCCAGCTGTTCTCTTACTTTTGATTCCTGAAAACGGATTTTGCGCCTGATGTCCTTAAGAGTGGGGGATGCATTATCCGAAATTTCTTCTTCAGAAATAATCGCGTTGAAAATAGCGGATTCAAGAAATTTGTTGGGCATAAGCGCATTGAAAAGGGGGTCAAGAACGGTCTGAACCCCTGCATTTGATGCTCTCCACTGTGAAAGCGTGCGTATCACGCGCAGAACGCCGCCGATATCAAGCAGCTCCTTTGTGTTGAGCACGCTGCCTGCATTTGCGCGGCTGAGAGCGTTGTTCACATTCTTCAGTCCCCCGAAGGACGGACCTCCGAAACGCGCAAGCAGCATATGGGCATCAACTGTCTGGTTAAGCAAAGCCTTTGCAAGGTCAAGGTTGCTTTCGGGTCTGAGATGCATTGCGTTGTAGCGTGCATCATCACAGCCTGTAAAATCCGCAAGCCTTTCAAGCACCTTGTCAAATTCAAGAGACTTTGCGTGTTTATCGTAGTTATTCATTATTTATTCTTCCTCATAGTCCGTTGTTTCCTCATCGGTTGTTGATTCTGCCGATGAAGTGTCGGTCACCTGTTCCTGAGTAACGGTGACATATTCCGTAACCGTTTCTCCGTTTTCATCGGTAACTTCCTCGCCGTCCTCATCGGTAACGGGAACGGCTGTGGTGAGAGGCGCGGTGGTTGACTCGGCCTCAACGGGCAGGGTGGTTGGTTCTGTCGGGTCTTCACGGCGCTGGGTTGTGCCGATAACTTCCTGAACATCTGTTGCCTGAATGGAAGAAATATATCTTCCGCCGTCACGCTCGCGGAGAGTGATTTTCATGAATTTGTCGGGTTCGGGTGCGGCATATTCACCGTCTGCAATCTGTACCCAGGCTTTGTTGCCGATATAACCCACGCTGAGAATAAGCGAGCTTCCCTGCTTTTCTATTTCGTACACTTTCGGAGTGTATGCGGATTCAATGCCCGTAATGGGCAGGATATAGCTCTTGAGTGCGGCATCATATGAAATATCATATTCGCTCATATCTGTTGATGAGTGCATTGATGCAATGTCAATTTCCGTGCCGAAAAGGCTGACAAAATATTTTTCGATATCTGCCTGAGGCACAACAATACCGAAATTCTCGCCTTCGGAATAAGGATATTTATCCGCTCCCTCATCGCTCATAAGAAGTGCCCATACGGCACTGTTGAGAAGTTGTGAAACATCCGCTCTTGTGAGGTCGTCAAAGGGATCGGGGTCGAACATAACAACGGGAGCCAGCATTTTTTCATACTCGGCTTTTTCTGCAGAATTATCCGCAAGATTTTTTACCGTGTCTGCGGAAAATCTGATAACCGTGATAAGACCGATGATTGCAAGCACGGCCGCAATTATGCCCACAGGAAATGCAAGCTTGTTTTTCTTTGCTTTTGCCATATATTTACCTCCCTGTTATCTTATCTGACCGTTACCGCTGATGATGTATTTCGAACTCACCATATGCATTATGCCCAAGGGGCCTCTTGCGTGAAGCTTTTGTGTGGAAATGCCGATTTCCGCGCCGAATCCGAACTCACCGCCGTCAGTGAATCTTGTTGAAGCGTTAACATAAACAGCTGCAGCATCAACCTCTGCTTTGAATTTTTCTGCGGCAGCATAGCTGTCTGTCACAATTGCTTCGCTGTGACCTGTGCCGTATTTTGAAATATGAGAAATCGCTTCGTCAATACTGTCAACAACTTTTACGCTGATTTTGTAGTCAAGATATTCGGTTGCCCAGTCATCTTCTGTTGCGGCAACGGCATAGGGCAGAATTTCGCAAACCGCTTCATCGCCGCGGATTTCAACATTCTTTTCCTGAAGCTTATCACCGATTGCAATGAGTGCCATTTCCGCAATGTCACGATGCACAAGCAGACCCTCGCAGGCATTGCAAACGGAAACACGGGATGCCTTTGCGTTTGCAACAATATTTGCCGCCATATCAATATCCGCATCGCTGTCCACATAAACATGGCAGTTGCCCACACCTGTTTCGATAACAGGCACCGTTGCGTTTTCAACAACGGAGCGGATAAGACCTGCACCGCCTCTGGGAATAAGCAGGTCAACATAGCCGTTAAGGCGCATAAGCTCCGTGGCGGCTTCTCTTGAAATGTTTTCAATAAGAATAATGCAGTCCTCGGGAAGACCTGAATCGGCAAGAGCATTTCTCATAACAGCGGCAATTGCTTTGTTGGAGTTGATTGCTTCCTTGCCGCCTTTGAGGATAACGGAATTGCCTGCCTTGAGGCAGATTGCCGCCGCATCGGCTGTAACATTAGGTCTTGCTTCAAAAATAACGGCAATAACGCCGATGGGTACGCAGATTTTTTCAATCTTCATTCCGTTGGGTCTTGTTTCGCCCCAAAGGACTTTGCCAACAGGATTTTCGCTTGATGCAACCTGACGCATACCGTCTGCCATACCGCAGATTCTTGCCTGTGTCAGTGTCAGTCGGTCAATCATTGCTTCGGATATTCCTGCGTCCTGAGCAGCTCTGATGTCTTTAGCGTTTTCCTCAAGAATATACTGAGAATTATTTTCAAGAGCGGTTGCAATTGCGCCCAGAGCTTTGTCAATAACCGAACCGCCTGCAGTTGCAAGCTTTTTCTGTGCCGACTTTGAACGCGCGCCTATATCTGTCATAGTGTTCATAATTATTCTCCCTTTGACTTGAAAAGTGTGCCGATTTGTCTGCCGTCAATGAGCTTGTAAATATCTTCGGGGTCGGAACCGTTCATCACAACGGTGTCAATTCCTGCGGCAGTGGCAATCTGAGCGGCGTGAAGCTTGGTTATCATTCCGCCGGTGCCTCTGTTTGTGCCGCTTCCGCCTGCAAGAGCAAGAATATCATCGTTGATTTCATCAACGCAATGGATAAGCACGGCATTTTCATCTTCTCTGGGATTTGCGCTGAAAAGACCGTCAATATCGGTAAGGATTACAAGCATATCTGCATCCACGATTTTTGCAACGTGAGCAGAAAGACTGTCGTTGTCGCCGAACACGATTTCGTCAACGGCAACGCTGTCATTTTCGTTTATGACGGGAATTGCACCGTATTCAAAGAGCTTCATAAATGCATTGTGAAGGTTGCGGTGGCGTTCTTCGTCCTCAAAGTCATCTTTTGTCACAAGAAGCTGACCTGTGATGTTGCCGTATTCGCCGAAAAATTTATCATA
Source organism: uncultured Clostridia bacterium (assembly GCA_937919155.1). Classification (GTDB taxonomy): domain Bacteria; phylum Bacillota; class Clostridia; order Oscillospirales; family Acutalibacteraceae; genus CAG-177. The sequence continues at coordinate 2,843 of CALFPM010000044.1, read as the reverse complement.
AAGGAACATAAGCTCGCACTGGCCTACGGTTGCGGCGGCCTGTCTGCCCGGTGTGTCCTTGGGTCTTTCTTTGAGACCGAGTTTGCCAACGCCCACACCGATTGCGCCCGAAGTAACAAGTGAGATTTCAACACCTGCATTCTTGAGGTCGCTGAGCACCTGAGCAAGCTTTGACATTCTTCTGAGATTTATTTTACCCGTGTCATATGTAAGGGTGGATGTACCAACCTTGACAACGATTCTGTGTATATCTTTTTTGTTAAGCATTATTTTTCACCTTTGCCTGAAGTTAAAATTTGGTTATATGTTTTTTGACTTTTCACTTTACCTGCGGCGCAAAGCGATATTTTTGAAATATCAAGAATTTCCGCGGCGGTTTTCTTCAAATCTTCAAGGGTAATTGATCTGATTGTGTTTATCACTTCATCTTCGGATATCGCTCTGCCGTAAAGAAGTACGTTTCTGCCGTTGCGCGATGCAAGGGATGAAACGCTCTCAAGGCTCATAACAAAGCTTGCAACGGTCTGCTCCTTGGCTCTGTCAAGTTCTTTTTCCGTAACGGTTTCAGGGAAATCGGAAATTATTCCGAGAGCCTCGGATATTGCTCTTTTCTCAGATTTTTCGCTCAGTCCCATGCAGACGATGAACACGCCTGCATCAAGGTGAGAAACGCTTGCACTGTCAACGGAATAAACAAGTCCCAGTTCTTCGCGTATGCGTTGGAAAAGCCTTGATGACGATGCAGAGCCGAGAATGGATGAAATAAGCGAAAGGGTGTGGCGGCGTTTGTCCGTAAGTTTTATTCCGGGGAAACCGAGGATAAGCTGATTCTGCATAAAATCTTTCTTTATAACGGTTATTCCCTTGCAGTATTCAACAGGCACGGGAGCAATTCCGAAGCCTGTGTTTTTCATTTCCGAAAAATAGTTTTTGCAGATTTCAATTGCTTTTTCTTCGTCAAAAATTCCGCTGAAGCTGACAACCATTCTTTCGGGCACATAGAATTTTTGAAGGTGAGCGAGAAGACTCTCTCTTGTAACGGAATCAACGGTTTTGACTGTGCCGAGGATGTTGCTGCCAAGCATACTGCCTGCCCACACGTTTTCGTAGTATGTGTCGGCGCATAAATCCTCAGGGCTGTCCTCATACATTGCTATTTCTTCTTTGATAACGCCTTTTTCAAGCTCAATGTCATCGGGCGAAAGTTTTGGATTCATTATCATGTCGCAGATAATGTCAAGTGCTTTCGGCATATGCTCCGTGAGAGTGTGAGCGTAAAAACAGGTCATATCTTTGGCTGTGTATGCGTTGAGTATGCCGCCGATTTCGTCCATTTCAACGGCGATATCAAGCGCAGAACGCTTCTTGGTGCCTCTGAAGAGCATATGCTCAATGAAATGGGATGTTCCTGCGGTTTCGGGTGTTTCGTAGCAAGAGCCGCTGGCAACCCATATTCCCATTGAACAGGTTCGTGCGTTCGGTGATTTCTGAACGGCTATTCTCAGACCGTTATCCAATACGGTTATTTTTGTTTTATCTGTCATATATCAACCCTGCTTGTTGTCAAAAATAAGTGTGATGCTGCCGAATGTTATTTTATCGTTTGTTTTGAGAAGTTCCTTTTTTTCAAGAGCTTTTCCGTTAATCATAACGGCGGTTTCGGATTTCACTCTCGTTATGTACCAACCTGTTTTTGTGCAGACTATAACTGCGCAGATTCGCGAAACATCGGGGTAGTTCAGAATGATGTCGCAGTTTTTGTGGCGTCCGATTGATGTTTCGCGGCTGACAAGGGGATATTCATCGCGGTTCACCGCGTTTATCAGTCTTGCTTTGCCCAATGAAGGCGGTTTTCTCTTGAGTAGGGGAGAAAGACACAGCAGCAGCACCGCAACCGCAAGCACGGGCAGGGCGTAGTGTGATATCCTCAAAACAAAATCAAGCATATTATTCTCCATTATAATTTTATGTTGAATAATAATAACATTATAATATAAAATTGTCAACGGAATATTGAGGCTTAAACATTGACATTTCTTTGCCATGTTGATAAAATATAAAATGGAAATTTGTGTGTAATAAAAAGGATGCTGCACATTATGATGAAGTATGATCTTGCGGTTGTCGGCGGATGCTCCGCGGGAATTGCCGCCGCAATTAACGCGAAACGCATTTATCCCGGATTAAGGATTGCAATTATCGAAAAATTGCCCCGGATCGGAAAAAAACTGCTTGCAACAGGTAACGGGAAATGCAACATAACCAATCTTTATGCCTCTGATCACGATTATGTGAACAAAGGCTTTGCTTCCTTTGCAATGAGCCTTGCGTTTTCAAGCATCATTGCGTTGTCTTTTGTAGTAAATTCCTTGTGTTTTTGCGGGTCTGTGTGCTTTATGTCCATCAGCACGGTATCTGTATGGGCGAGTATGCGTCGAATGACGTCCATGTCAGCGTATCCAGTGGTCTCTATGGCTGTTGAGATGCCTCGCTCCTTGCAAGCCTGAAGAAGCGCCGCAGAGAAGTCCGGCTGCCACAGACACTCGCCACCCGAGAGGGTGACGCCCCGTTCACCTACCATGGTGTTGTAACCGGCAGCGAAAGAAGTGATCGTTTCATCCAATGCCGCTGCCGCAGCCGCGGCACGAACTGTTTCCATATCCAACTCTTCGGATACAATGCCGATATTCTCTGCAATGGTTCTTGAAAACAGGAACGGCTCCTGCAAAACCATACCAATATTGGAATGAAGACTTTCAAAACTTAAATCTTTAATTTCTAATCTATTTTCCTTTTTTTTTCATCAATATTACAGAAATTATGCAAAAAAGTGGCGTTTAAGA
>CALFPM010000043.1 GCA_937919155.1 uncultured Clostridia bacterium | reverse complement strand
ATGAATTATATCATTTTTTTTATTTTTTTTAAATTATTTTGAGTTGGGTAGGTTTAAAAGTTGCCATGAATAGGGTATAATATCAGAGTAGACAGTTTATGGAGGCAAATAAATGCGCATAACAGTTAAAGGGCGTAACATTGAAATTACTGATGCAATCCGTGCGTATGCAGAAGAAAAAATTGGAAAGGTGGTAACTCATTACGATCAAATTCAATCAATCGACGTTGTTTTAAACGTGATTAAAAACCCTTCAGTATCACAAAACCATACTGCAGAAGTTATTTGTAAATTTGTATCAGGTTCTGTTCAAGCAGAAGAAAGCGCAGAGTCTATGTATGCAAGTATTGACCTAGTAGCTGATAAAATCCCTAGACAGGTTAATAAATTCAAAGAAAACCAAATTTCATCTTCAAAAACAGCTCGTGAAATGAAATCATTCACATTAAGCATATAATCACAAACAATTCTTCTTGATTCACGCACACCAAGCAAAGATGCAGTTGAACAAAGCTTCATGTTTTCATATCCCGTAAAATATTTTTTGAAATATTCATCAAATTCAAGCATTGATTTTCTTCCCTCAACCATCGCGGAGGAAAGTGATTTTTCATCTGTCGGATTTATTCCGAATGTGTGACCTATATTACCGCCGCTCAAACCATCTTTTCGATGAAAGAAGCCGGGTATATGTCTGTCCTCATTAGTCAGGACTCCGTCACGGTGAGCCTGTTCAACATATTTGTTCCAGGGCTCGTTGCATTTTTCTCTGTCAATATCTGTCCAGATACTGCAAAGTGTCTGCGGCATAACCTCTCCGTTTTCATCCCCTGTTTCATAATCAGCACCGCCAAAGGCACACAAGTCGCCGTCACCCGTACAGTCAATATAAATTTTAGCTTTAACCGCAAACAGACCGCTTTTCGAACCGAGAATTACACTCTCAACTTTTCCGTTATCAACAACAACATCATAAACGGTTGTAAAAAAAGAAAAATCAACTCCTGACTCAACAATAATATTATCGTATTCTCTTTTGAGTTCCTCAATGTCGAGTGTTGTCCAGTTCCTCAATGGGGTGCTTCGGACAAGTCTTTGACGAATTTCATAACCGATTCCGCTTGCAAGAACATTTTCGCCGTCATCAAAAGGTGCAAATGCAGGAACAAGTCCTGATGTACCCAAACCACCGAAACAACCTGTTGCTTCGGCAAGAAAAACCTTTTTTCCGCTTCGTGCAGCCGCAACAGCCGCAGCTACACCTGACGGACCGCCGCCTGCAACAAAAATGTCGGTTTCATATTTATAATTCAAAGATTTAGTATAAATCATTTTAAACCTCCGCAGATTAAATATCTTTATTATACATTTTTTCTGCAAAAAGGCAAGTATATCAAAGCTATTGCCGTATTACGAACTCCTCACAAAGCTTATTTCACAAGGGTTTATATTGCCGTAGTATAAATCTTCAAGTGTTGTTTGTTTCATTGAAAACCTCCTTTAAAAAATGAAAAAAGTGCAACAGGATTTTAAATCCCATTGCACTTGATAAGTAATCATTTAATCATACGCATTGGTTGGTTAACAGAAAATTTATATACATTATCAAAATCATACATTGCACAGACAGAGAAAGTCTTATCTGTATTATTGAACACGATGCTCCATAATGTTGAGCAGATATATCCGTGAAGATCGGCATTTTCGAGGTGTGTTTCATCAAGAATATTCATAGCTTCTTCTTCGGTTACTATATAATTATTTTGCCTAAGCATCGACTTTGCTGTTTCATATCTGTCGTGACCGACGCCTTCCGGGTCATCAACGCCGTCTGAAAGCCAGAAGTTTGTTGCAACAAGTGTTTCAGATTCGTCGGGTCTTAATACCGTTGTTTCGCCGTTAGCGTATTCAATAATTGCTGTGTCGCCCGATGCATCAGCAATCTGATAATGATAGGTACAACCTACACCGAGAAAATCGTGCATATCAAATTCATTGAAAATAGCGATTGCTTCATCAACCGTTGCAGCGTGGTCAAGCACATGACGGATAACAGCGGTTGTTGTTATATCTTTTTTCTCTGTTTGCTGAAAGGTTTCGGGCGTTTCAAGTTCAAGCACACCGATTGAAAGACCCTTTTCATTCATTCCGTCAACAGGAATATAGGGAGCTAACAGAGTTAAGAGCGATGTAAGAAGATCTTCGGGCAGAAAGCTTCCGCCGTAGCCGAAGAAATAGAGCGAAACCGTTGATACACTTGCGTATCCGTCTTTGGGATGTGTCCATACGGTCATACCGGGAGAATCCATATAGTCATAATTTCTTGCAAAAAGCTTATCGCCTGACGGAGTGGTTGCATTGAAAGTTGTGCAGCCAAATGATGCAAAATCCGAAATCTTACTGAAGAAATCCGAAACACCTTCGTTATCAATATCAATGTAAAAGCCGAGGTTAGAAATAATTTTCTTTGCTTCGGGATTAAGCTGTAAAAACACATCGGCAAATGAATAAAGCAACATACCTACCGTTGTTGAATTACCCGACTTACTTTCGAGCAAAGTATCAAGGTCATAGTCATAAGTATAGTCCATAAGATAGTAATTATCGGCAACCTTTGTTATTGATTTCAGAGAATCATGTTGCTCAACCCAAAGACCTGTTGTTGAGCCGAGAAATCCGAGCAAAGCAGAAAGTATTACAGAAAGGGTTTTTGTTATGTATTGAACTACAACTGTCATAATATTACTCCTGATTCTTTGTTACATAATAATTTGATTTATTGTATTATATCATATCGAATGCAAAAAATCTACTGTTAATACATAAACTGACACAAGCTCATTCATGTATTCTTCGGTCAACTGACTGCATACGGACTTTGAAAGCTCCGTTACTTTATCAAAGCATTTACCG
>CALFPM010000042.1 GCA_937919155.1 uncultured Clostridia bacterium | reverse complement strand
CCGGGATACCAGGCGTGGATAATTGCCTTTGCGTGGTTTCTCACCTTGTCGCCAAGGTCGATTGAGCTGCCGCACATAAGCACAACAACAACATTATCGCAAACATCGCAAACGCCCTCTGCAAGCTTCTGCTGAGTTTTGGGCAGATAAAGTGACTTCTTGTCACCGCAAGCGGTGTAATCATTGTCATAGCCTGTGTCTTCACCCTCAACTGACTGGTCAAGACCCAGTGCAAGGATGGTGATATCCGCCTCAGATGCGGCGGCAATACCGTCACTGATCATATTCTGGAAGCCTGACCAGTGATTCATGGATTCATCGCAGTAGTTTGAACCCTTTTCAACCATAATATGTGAATCGGTGAAAACTCTGCGGATGCCGTCTGCAACGGTCATATTTTCGGATGCATAGCCGTTGTAGTTACCTTCAAGAGCAGTTACGGAAAGAGCGTTGGGGCCGACAACCGCAATTTTGCCTGCATAATCCTTGCTCATGGGCAGGAAACTGTCATTCTTGAGCATAACAAGGCACTGCTCAGCTGCTTTGAGGTTAAGCTCCTTGTGCTCCTTGCAGTCCAGCTTGTCAAAGCCGATATCTGAATAGGGTCTTACCTCCTCAAATTCGCCGAGGAGAACACGGATTGTGTAAATTCTTTCAGCTGCAACGGTGATATCTTCCTCTGTGATGAGGTCCTGCTCATATGCATCGATAAGTGCGGAATATGTTTCACCGCAGTTAAGGTCGCAGGTGTTTTTGAGGGCAACAGCCGCTGCCTCTGCCTTTGTTTCAACAAAGTGGTGGTCGGAATAAATATCCCTGATTGCGCCGCAGTCGGAAACAACATAGCCGTCAAATTCCCACTGCTTGCGGAGAATTTCGCCGAGAAGATATGAATGAGCGCAGCAGGGCTCGCCGTTGGTGCGGTTATAAGCACCCATAACGCCCGTTACGCCTGCCTTGACAGTCTTTTCAAAGGCAGGAAGATAAGTTTCAAAAAGGTCGTGGGGGTTTGCAATTGCATCAAAGCCGTGGCGGTCTGCCTCGGGACCCGAATGCACTGCATAATGCTTTGAGCAGGCGGATGCTTTGAGAAATTCGCCGTCACCCTGAATGCCGTTGATAAATGCTGTGCCGAGAGTTGAGGTCAGATAGGGACATTCACCGAAGGTTTCCTGTCCTCTGCCCCAACGGGGGTCACGGAAAATATTGATATTGGGTGCCCAGAATGTGAGACCCTTGAAAATATCGTAGTCGCCGAATTTGACGTGCTTGTTATACTTTGCTCTGCCCTCGGTTGAAATAACGTCAGCAATTTTATTAACCAATTCGGGGTCAAAGGTTGCCGCCATAGCGATTGTATGGGGGAAAACTGTTGCTGTGCCTGCACGGGCAACGCCGTGAGCACCCTCGTTCCACCAGTTGTATTCTTTAATTCCCAATCTCTCAATTGCAGGTGAATTATAAAGAAGCTGGGACATTTTTTCTTCAGCCGTCATCTGAGCAACAAGTGCTTTTGCCTTTGCTCTTGCCTGTTCTTTGGTCATCGGAATTCCTCCCTATATATAATAAGGTATAGTATTCAAAAGGAGCGCCCCTCAGGACGCTCCTTTCAGGTTTTTATTTGTAGTATTCAACTGCGGATTCAAAGAGCTTGAGGTCAAATTCGCCGGGAACATTCTTGTAAAGACCTGCTGCAGTTCTTTCGGAGTGACCCATCTTGCCAAGAACTCTGCCGTCAGGTGATACGATACCCTCGATTGCAAAGTCGGAGTTGTTGGGATTGAAAGCAATGTCGTTGGTTGCGTTGCCGTCAAAGTCAACATACTGGGTGATAATCTGTCCGTTAGCCGCAAGCTTTCTGATGAGAGCCTCGTCTGCAATGAAGCGGCCCTCGCCGTGTGAAATGGGCACGGTGTAAACCTCGCCCTGCTTTGCCTTTGAAAGCCAGGGTGAATTATTGGAAACAAGCTTTGTGCGAACAAGCTTTGACTGGTGTCTGCCGATTGTGTTGTAGGTAAGAGTGGGGCAGGTCTCATCGGTGTCAATAATCTTGCCGTAGGGAACAAGACCGAGCTTGATGAGTGCCTGGAAGCCGTTACAGATACCGAGCATAAGACCGTCACGCTTTTCAAGAAGCTCTGTTACAGCCTGCTTGATTTCTGCGTTGCGGAAGAATGCAGTGATGAACTTACCTGAACCGTCAGGTTCGTCACCGCCTGAGAAGCCGCCGGGAACAAAGATAATCTGGCTGTCTGCAACCTTCTTTGCGAAATCCTCAACGGACTTTGCAATGCTTGAAGCTGAAAGGTTGTTGATAACGAAAATCTCTGTTTCTGCGCCTGCTCTTTCAGCGTGCTTTGCTGAATCGTATTCGCAGTTTGTGCCGGGGAATACGGGGATAAGCACCTTGGGTTTCGCAGTTCTGATTGCAGGCTTTGCAAAGGTTGTTGCCTTGTAATCAAAGGTTTCAATCTTCTTTTCGGGCATTGCGATGTTGCAGGAATAAATATCCTCAAGCTTGTCTTCGTAAACGGGAAGAAGCTTTGCAAAATCAACGCTCTCTGCGCCGAGGGTGATTGCAGCCTTATCGGTTGTGTAGCCGAGGAGAGTGCCGCAGTCTGTATCATCGTTAAGCTCAATTACGAATGAGCCGTAGGAATAGCCGAAGATATCGTTGAGTGAAACATCAGCAAAGTCAAAGCCGATGCCGTTACCCATAGCCATCTTAAGCACTGCTTCTGCAACGCCGCCCATTGTGGGAGTGTAGATTGCAGCTGCCTTGCCTGCGGTTACGAGAGCATAAACTTCTTTGTAAACATTGAGAAGTGATGCTGTATCGGGCAGGTTGTCTGCTGTGTATTCAGGCTTGAGGATAACAACCTTGTGGCCTGCTGCCTTGAATTCGGGTGAAACAATGTTCTTGATGTTTTCGGTTGTGACTGCGAATGAAACAAGGGTGGGAGGTACGTCGATATCCTCAAATGAGCCGCTCATTGAGTCCTTGCCGCCGATAGCCGCAATCTTGAGGTCCATCTGTGCCTTGAATGCGCCGAGGAGGGCTGCAAGAGGCTTGCCCCAACGCTTGCCGTCCCTGAGAGGCTTCTCAAAGTATTCCTGGAAAGTGAGATATACTTCGCTGAAGTCTGCACCTGCTGCAATAAGCTTTGAAACGGATTCAATAACTGCAAGATATGCGCCGTGATAGGGGCTCTTTTCAGTAATGAAGGGGTTGTAGCCCCATGACATAAGTGAGCAGGTTTCTGTATCCTGCTTTTCAACGGCAATCTTGTGTACCATTGCCTGAATGGGAGTGAGCTGATTCTTACCGCCGAAGGGCATAAGAACGGTGTTTGCACCGATTGTTGAGTCAAAACGCTCTGAAAGACCTCTCTTTGAGCAGATGTTGAGGTCGCCTGCAAGGTCTGCATACATATCTGCAAATGAGCCCTTGATTTCCTTGCTGTAATCCTCAATCTTTGCGGGAGCAACGTCGATGTGCTTCTCTGCACCGTTTGAGTTAAGGAATTCGCGGCTGATGTTACAGATTGCCTTGCCGTTCCAGTTCATTACAAGATAGGGCTTCTCCTTGACGGTTGCAACGATGGTTGCCTCAAGGTTTTCGCTTGTTGCAAGCTCAATGAATCTCTCTGCATCCTTTGCTTCAACAACAACAGCCATTCTTTCCTGGCTTTCTGAAATTGCAAGCTCTGTGCCGTCAAGACCTTCATACTTCTTGGGAACTGCATTAAGGTTGATTTCAAGACCGTCTGCAAGCTCGCCGATAGCAACTGAAACGCCGCCTGCACCGAAGTCGTTGCAGCGCTTGATAAGGCGTGATGCTTCTTTATTTCTGAACAGACGCTGAAGCTTTCTTTCTTCGGGTGCATTACCCTTCTGAACTTCTGCGCCGCAATTTTCAAGTGACTTGAGGTTATGTGACTTTGATGAACCTGTTGCGCCGCCGCAGCCGTCGCGACCTGTTCTGCCGCCGAGAAGAATAACAACGTCTCCGTCTTCGGGGCGTTCACGGCGAACGTTCTCTTCGGGAGCAGCCGCAATAACTGCACCGATTTCCATTCTCTTTGCCACGTAGCCGGGGTGATAAAGCTCGTCAACAATACCTGTTGCAAGACCGATCTGGTTGCCGTATGAGCTGTAGCCTGCAGCAGCGGTTGTAACAATCTTTCTCTGGGGGAGCTTGCCCTCGATTGTTTCACTTACGGGCACGGTGGGGTCACCTGCACCTGTTACGCGCATTGCTGCATAAACGTAGCTTCTGCCTGAAAGGGGATCACGGATTGCGCCGCCGATGCAAGTTGCAGCACCGCCGAAAGGCTCGATCTCTGTGGGATGGTTGTGGGTTTCGTTCTTGAAAAGAAGAAGCCACTTCTGATTTTCGCCGCCGATTTCAACATCAATCTTAACGGTACAAGCGTTGATTTCTTCGCTTTCGTCAAGCTTGGGAAGAAGACCCTGAGCCTTGAGGTATCTTGCGGCAATTGTGCCGATATCCATAAGGTTAACGGGCTTTGTTCTGTTGCAAGCCTTTCTTGCATCGATGTATTCATCATATGCCTTCTGAAGAAGCTCGTCCTCAAACTTAACGGAATCGATGTTTGTGAGGAATGTGGTGTGGCGGCAATGGTCTGACCAATATGTATCAATCATTCTGATTTCAGTGATTGTGGGGTCTCTCTGCTCGCTGAGGAAATATTTCTGGCAGAACTTGATATCATCAAGGTCCATTGCAAGACCGTAATCCGCAACAAACTTTGCAAGACCTGCTTCATCAAGAGCGATGAAGCCGTCAAGAGTTGCAACTGTTTCGGGGATTACATACTCTGTAACGAGTGTTTCGTAAGCTTCAAGTGAAGCTTCTCTTGCTTCAACGGGGTTGATGACATACTTTTTGATCTGCTCGAACTCGTCATCGCTGATTGTGCCGTAAAGGCAGTAAACCTTTGCGCTTCTTACGAGGGGTCTTTCACCCTTTGAGATAATCTGGATACATTCTGCGCAGGAATTAGCTCTCTGGTCAAACTGACCGGGGAGGAATTCAACGGCAAAAAGTCTGTCGCATTCAAGATTGGG
>CALFPM010000041.1 GCA_937919155.1 uncultured Clostridia bacterium | reverse complement strand
GGAATTGATACCTGCAATTCCGCATCGCCCTATGATGATGTGCTGATTTTTGCAGACCCTTACGATGTCACCGACCATAAGCAGGACGGATATTATACCTTCCCTCTCGGCAGATTTTTCGGTATGTGGCGTGAAGGTGTCTGCGCAGAAAAAAACGAACCGTATGTGCAGCCATACGTCATCGCAAAACCTGAAAAAACAAAATAATCAATATAATATATCTGAAGCCGTCTTTGATTTCAAAGGCGGCTTTTTATATTAATCAAATATTATTTTATTGAAATAACAATGTGTAAGTGATATACTGTAGTTGATATAGTGGCTGTTATAGATTTTTGCTTATTTTACGGAGGTTATGCTATGAAAAACGCACTTAAAAAGGCAATATCAATTCTGCTTGTATCGGTTATGGTTTTTGGTATCGCACCCCTTGCGGGATTTGTGGGTCTTGAACTGCCCGAACTGAATCTTTTCAGCACCAAAGCAGAAGCAGCAACTTATGGCGGCACCTGCGGTGAAAACCTTACCTGGGAATATGATGATGCTACAGGCACGTTAACAATCTCGGGTACGGGTCCGATTGATGATTATTTCTCATACAATCGCCCGTGGGGAAAATATGAAGACAAAATCGAGAGCGTTATAATCGGTGATGCTGTAACGAGAATCGGCAACTATAATTTCTATGGTTGCGATAACCTTACAAGTATAACATTCGGCAATGGTGTCACAACCATCGGGGAATCTGCATTTCAGTTTTGCTCGGGTATTACGGGCGAATTGGTTATTCCTGACGGTATAACGTCAATTGAAAGCAAAGCTTTTGCTGATTGCGCAATCACAACCGTTAAACTCGGCAGCGGAATTAAAACTGTCGGCACAGATGAATTTACGTATAATCGTATTGAATCTTTTTCTGTTTCTGAAGAAAGTCCGTATTTCTGCGCTGAAGACGGTGTTCTTTTCTCAAAGGATAAATCAGTCATTATCAGATATCCGATACCAAAGCAGGGCAATTATATTCTGCCCGACTCCGTAAAGGTTATAAAATCGTATGCTTTCAGCGGATTTAAAGGCAAGCTTATGATAAATACGGTTCTTGATGAAATTGAGCATAATGCGTTTGCTTCCGTAGTTTTGTCAGACAGGACGGTATGCTCCGTATATTTTATGGCAGGACAACCCTTGCTTTCTTATGAAGACTCTTTTGATAAGCCTTATGTGCTTCTATATTATTTTAAAGAAACCGAAGATAAATGGACTTTCGATGGGGACGGCTTATGGAACGGGTTTGACGTTTATTCCTATGAAGAGGCCGAAGACATTGAATTTGACCCGAGTCTTTACATAGCTTCAGGTTATTGCGGTGATAATTTCAGTGACGGCAAAAACCTTGCGTGGATGATTGACGAAAACGGCACCCTTACAATTAAAGGTAAGGGTAATATGAGGAATTACGGCTATAAAAAATTCCATACGGGAGAACATGACATAACTGATGCACCCTGGTCTGAGTATTATTATGATGTTAACAAGCTTGTCATTGAAGACGGTGTTACGGGAATAGGCGACTTCGCTTTCTTTGTGATGAACACACTCAAGGGAGAGCTTATTCTTCCCGACAGTATCAGGCGTATCGGAGAGTCCGCATTCCGCGCTTGTGACGGTTTTGAAGGTGAAATTGTTATTCCCGAAGGTGTTAAAACACTTAAAAATATGACATTCGGGGGTTGCAACAATGTTTACCGTGTAAATCTTCCGTCAACTTATGCGGGTCCGTTCAACGCTCAGATTTTTGATATGGAAAATCTTCTTGAAATAAATATTCACGAGGACAACAAACTGTTTTGCTCTGTTGACGGTGTTGTTCTGAGTGAAGACATGAAAAAACTCATTATTGTTCCGGGTGGGAAAACGGGAAGCTATACCGTTCCTGAAACTGTTGAAACCGTAGAAACCATTGCGTTCCAAGGAAGTCTGCTCAGTGAAATCGTTTTGCCTGCAGGCTATGCCGAAAAATCCCAATATTCAGTTTTCTACAATGCTGAAAATCTTGAAAGCATTAAATATCATAAGGATAACGCAAAATACTGCTCGGTTGACGGTGCGGTTCTTACAAAGGACGGCAAGACTCTTCTTTATGTTCCGAAAGGCAAAACAGGCACATTTACCGTTCCCGAAACTGTTGAAACAATTACCGAAAATTCTTTAAGAAGCACCGGCTTGAGTGAGATTATTATTCCCGAAAACGTGAAAACAATCGAGAATGAGGCTATCTCAACTCCTAAGGATAAATATGTTTCCGTTATTATCAAGGGCAATAAAACAGCAATGGAACGCTATTCCGTAAAGGCTTCGAACAGCGGAACCAAGATTGGCGCAGGCATATACTTCCTCAACGGCGAGCCGGATTTCGATAAGCAAAGATCCTTTGGTTCCGGACCTGTAAGCCTTTATTATCTTGCAGGCACGGAAGATAAATGGGCTTTTGACGATAATGGTCTCTGGGGCAAAAATACCGTCACAAAATTCTACGGCTTCGGTGTTGAAGACACAACAGATCACAGCAATCATAACACGGAAATCAGAAATAAGCTTGAGTGCACCTGCACCGATTACGGCTTCACAGGCAACAAATTCTGTGCTGACTGTAATGTTGTTTATGAAGTTGGTGTGATGACAGCTCCTTGCCATAACCACACACTCACAACGGTTGTGGCTCCTGCCTGCACAGAGGACGGATATACAAGATATACCTGCGAATGCGGCGATACTTATACTCTCAATTCGGAAGCAACAGGACACAGCGTGAACGATGACGGTGTGTGCGATAACTGCGGTGAATTGATTGAAGAACCTACGGTGCTTGACAGAACAATTAAAATTTTTGAAAATATTTTTGCTTTCGTTATAAAGTTTTTCCTTAATATTTTTAATTTTCTGTATGGTGTTTTAAGCAACATTCTCTGATAAGTAATTGAAAAAAGCGGCAGAGCAATCTGCCGCTTTTTTTGTTCAAAACTTCTTGCAAACATTAAATATCGCGAGCAGGAAGAACCGTGGCAGACAACACAAAAGACAAAAAAATTATTGAGCAGAATAATAAGAGTTGCTGAAACTGTTGCTTTTTCCTTGGTGCAAGTGGTATAATCAACCCGACAAACAAGAGTCTGTCGTGATGTTTATATTGGAGGCAATCAGTTTTGGCAACTTTACTTCTTATCATAATATATATTGCATTTATAGGTCTCGGAGTTCCCGATTCGCTTATCGGCTCTGCATGGCCTGCCATACATACAGAACTGAATGTTCCCGTTGAAGCGGTAAGCATCATAACATTTCTCATTTCGGGTTGTACCGTGTTATCAAGTATGTTCAGCGCAAGAATACTCAACAAATTGGGAACTGCAAAGGTTACGGCTTTCAGCACGGCTATGACTGCGGCATCATTGATCGGCTTTTCATTTGCACCGTCTTTTTGGTTTATGATTCCGCTTGCCGTTGTTCTCGGTCTTGGTGCAGGCGCGATTGATTCGGGACTGAACAATTATGTTGCTCTGCATTTTAAAGCAAGCCACATGAATTTCCTGCATTGTTTTTACGGTGTGGGAGTATCTCTCAGTCCTTATCTTATGTCGCAGGCGTTAAGCAACATTGGCTGGCGCGGCGGTTACCGCTATGCTTTTTATGTTCAGGCGGTTATCGCAATATTGCTCATTATCTCCGTTCCGCTTTGGAAAAAGACTTCTTCAACTGAAGAAGCAGAGGAAGAAAAAGAGATAAACCTTACTCTTTTGCAGATGGCAAAAAAGGCGGATGTTCGGCTTGTGTGGATTATTATACTTGCCACAAATGCAATCGAATATGCCTGCGGAGTATGGGGAAGCACTTATCTTGTTTCGGAAAAAGGATTTGAGGCAGAACACGGTGCACTTGCGTTGACAGTCTATTATGTCGGTATGTCAATAGGACGGTTTGTTTCGGGCTTGATTTCCAATAAAATCAGCACTTGGAAACGTATCGGCATCGGCACTGCCATTCTTGCTCCTGCCGTTGCAATTATGCTTCTTCCCTTGCACGGTGCTGTTTCCGTCATAGGATTGTTCCTTATAGGCTTGGGCAACGGTTCGATTTATCCGAATATGATTCATCTCACACCTCACAATTTCGGCAAAGAAGTGTCGCAGTCGATTATGGGCTCGCAAATTGCATTTGCATACATCGGCGTTATGCTTGCTCCTCCTGCAGTAAGTCTTATCAGCGGATTTTTCGGAATAAAGATTTATCCCGTATTACTTGCCGTGCTTTATGTTGCAATGGTTATTGCTTTGAAGTGTTTTGTCAATCACTTGAAGAAGCAAGGCAAATACGATACAAATGTCTGAAAATTCAAAGGTGTCAACAATGAACAATAATGATAAATTTAATCTGAACGGTTTCATATCTCCCGATGTTTCGTATGCCCCCGTGTATATCTGGGTGTGGAACGATATCTGTACCCGTGAAATTATAGATGAACAGCTTGCTGAAATGCAGAGGCTTGGAATCCGGGCGTTTTATATTCTTCCCGAACCGAAGGATTTCCGACCCGACAGTATGCCCACCAATCTTTCGCCCGACTATCTTTCCGAAGAATTCTTTGAACTTTGTGCTTATGCAATTGACAAGGGAACTTCACAGGGAATGAAGTGCTGGATTTATGATGAGGGCGGTTGGCCGTCGGGCGGTGCATGCGGAAAGGTTGTTAAAGACCGTCCCGAATATTCTTCGGGCGGCAATTATCCCGATCTGCTCAACAAAGATGCAACGGAATATTTTATTGAAATCACTCACAAAAAATATGCATTTGCAACACATAATTTCACCGCTGTGTTTACCGATGAACCGAAAGCTCCGTTAAATCCGTTCAACAAAGATTTGGCTGATAAATATGAGCAACTCTGCGGCGAATCAATATTGCCTTATCTTACGCTTATTGAAAACAAAGAAAAACCGACAGAAGAAAATGTTCATATTCTTCGCCGTTGGTATGATTTATGCAGTCATGAATTCTGTGAGAATTTTCTGTTCCCCTGCAAAAAATGGGCAAACGAAAACGGCTTTGCTTTTACGGGGCATCTTGATAAAGACCACAGTCCTCACGGCTGTATGAACGGCGGCGGTAATTTTAATCTTATGCGTGCGTTGCGTTGCTTTGATATTCCGGGCATAGATGTTATATGGCGTCAGATTTATCCTGAAACCAAAGCGAAAATCAAAGATGATATGAACGCTTACAACGGATTCTTTCCCAGATATGCTTCATCTGCAGCTGCACAGAACGGCACAAAGCTTGCAATGAGCGAGGTTTTCGGTGTTGCGGGTCCCGGGCTTACTTATGATATGATGCGATACACCGTAGGTTATCAGGCTGTAAGAGGAATAAACATTTTCAATCCGTTTAACTTCCCTCTTGGACGAAAAGGTCAGCTTCTTGCACAGGAGCTTCCGATTTACACGGAAAGCCAACCTTATTACCGTTACCTCGGTCAGTTCAACCGTTATACGGAACGCTTGTCTTATGTATCTTCTCTCGGTGAACGCATTTGCGAAACTGCACTGTATTATCCTGTTTCCGATTTTCAAGGCAGGCTCAATTCAGAAACTGTTGCAAATGAATTTGATTCTCTTGGCAGAAAACTCGAAGATATGACGGTTGATTTTGATATTGTTGATGATGACGTTATACAGAGTGCAGAAATAATCGATGGTTTTGTTCACATCGGCAGAGCGAAATATAAAAACATCATCATTCCCGAAGGTGCTTATATTCCCGAATCCACGCAAAAATCATTGAATAATTTCATTGATTGCGGCGGAAAAGTTTTATATGAACTTTCCGCTCTTAAGCCTGTAGTTGAAGTTGACGGTGCAGGCTTGCGTGTAATGCACAGAAAAGCGGAGAATGCAGAAATTTATATTCTTTTCAACGAATCTGAAGAATGCAATAATCACCGTGTCACTCTCCCGTCATCAAAGGGTTATCTGATAGATTTGGAAAGCGGTGAATTACAGCACCTGAAAACTGAAAACGGTATTTTAGAGCTTGCTCTTGCAACGGGCGAAACTGCCGTTGTGTTGCTGACGGACGAAAAATATGACGCTGAGAATAAAAAAGATTTTAAAAACAGATTCGATATCACAAGCGGGTTTATGTTCCGAAAAGAAAATGAACTTGTTTGTAATGAAGACGGATTTGATAATATAAATCATTCCGACAAATCGGTTCCCGTAAACCTTGGCGATTGGTCTTGTCTGCTCGGCAGTGCTTACTCGGGAGGCGGTGTTTATGAAGTCGGATTCACACTTCCGCACGAAAAAATCGGAAAAGAAGGTGAAATCGATCTCGGTGATGTTTGTTATGCAGCTCAGGTTTATCTCAACGGCAAACTGCTTGGAAATGCTCTTGTGCCGCTTTACAGATTGAAAATACCCGCAGACTTGCTTCAGGCAGAAAATAAGCTGAAAATAGTTGTAACCAACACATCGGCGAATTGGTACTTACACACCGATTATTTTGATAAATGGAGTGTCAAAGAGCTTTCTCCTTATTTTGAAGCCGAGCTTGAATACGCAAAAGACTCTGTGTCAGGCGGACTGTACGGTCCTGTTGCGGTTTATACGGAATGAGCCTTCAATATGAGGGTTGGTCAGGCAAATAAGAATTTGTTCAGTATGCTGAATATGAATTTATTTGACAAATTTGAAATATAAGTAGCAAAATGTTCTGCTTATGTGTTAATATATAAATATCGGATAATATTTATTGTACAATAATGGAGGATTGAGAAAATGGAACCTGTCAGTTTTTATCTTGTAACAGATACACATTATTTTGAAAATGAATTGGATGCGGGCGGCCCTGCTTTTGAAAAAAATATGCTTACCGAGCAATATTTTATGAAGGAAAGCAGTGCGATTGTCAAAACGGTTTTTGACCGAATCAGCGAGGACAAAGACACGGATATTGTAATTATTCCTGGCGACCTTTCAAAAAACGGCGAAAAAGAAAGCCACAATAGCTTTATCAAAGAGCTTTACAGACTCAAAGAAAACGGCAAAAAGATTTTTGTTATAACCGCCGGTCACGACTACAATGATTCGGCTTATGTGCTGAGAGGTGACGGCCGTGTTCCCGTTGAAGGCACGGATTTTGACGATTTGTGTGAAATGTACCGCGATTTCGGTTACGGAGATGCAATAGCCATCGATGAGCCTACTCATTCATATATTACGCAGGTTACCGAAGGCGTGAGAATGCTCGCTATATGCTGTGACAGTAAAGGTCAGCCGAAAGGCGCAATGGACGAAAGGCATATGGCATGGGCAAAAGAGCAGATTGACAAAGCAAAAGAAGATAACTGCTCGGTTTTTGCAATCTGCCACTATCCCATTATCCCGTCTGTTCCTGCTTTTGACCTTGTTGGTGATGCTAAAATAAAGGAATGGCGAAAGGTTGCTTCATTTCTTGCCGATAATGGAGTTGAGCTTATTTTAACAGGTCATATGCACATTCAGAGCATAAATGAGTTTTATTCCGAAAAGGGTAACAGACTGATTGATATCTGTACGTCATGTCTTGTCGGCAGTCCTGCGAAATACAGAAAAATCACAATAGACGAAAATTCTGTGCTTAAGGTTAAAACAATCGATGTTGAGGAATTCGGATGGGATCTGAAGGGTCTTACCGCTCAGGAATATTTCCACAATCACTTTGCCGAGGCTATTGTTAACCGTGTCCGTGGCGCGCTCAGCGGCGGAGAGGGAATTGTCAAGCATTTGAAATCATTCGGAAGAAAACGCTTTGAAAAAATCACTGTAGGAACCGTTGAACGCCTGCTCTTCATAAAAAGAGACAAGGCTCTTAAGAACAAAAAAATAACGGAGCTTGTCGGCGAAGTCGGTGTCGGAATATTCCTCGGTGACGGTGTTCACACCGAAGGCACGCCTGTTTATAATCTCATTTCAGGCATACTTAGCAGATTCTCATTTGTACTTAAAAAGGTTGAGCCGAAGCTCTCAAAAGACGGAAACAAAGTCGATTTGAGAAGCATGCTTCTTAATACCATCGGTAACAACAAAGGCTTTTCGGATAACAATGCCGAATTTACTCTCAAATAACAAAAACAGACCTCTCTGCGGATAACAGAGAGGTCTTATTGTTTGGTTTAGAGTGCTGCGTTTTCCTTGTGGCGTTCTTCACGCATTTTCTCAAGTTCGCGATACATCTGTTCTTTCTTTTCACCCTCAATATCGTAGGAGGTTTTGAGAATAATTGATTTGAGAACGTTGCTCAGAGCGTAACCGAAAACAAGGAATGCAAGAATCCACAAGCAAGTTTTGAGATATGTAGGTTGAGCCTGCATTGTGGCAACAAGGTCGCCTTCAGCAGATGACTGATAACCTACCCATGCAATCATAAAGGGAATTGCAAGTTCTCTCAGATAGTTGAGACCGGTTGAAATCCAGCCGGGAACGATGCCCTGGATAGCTTCCATTCTTTCGCCTGTTTCCCATTCGAGATAATCGAAGAATTCAACATTAAAGTGTGAGTTTGAAAGCTCCTGAATGCCGATGCCGATGCCGAAAATGAAATAGAAAACATAGAAGAAAATGCTGTTCCAACCGCTAAAGAACATTATACCGAACTGAGCTTCAACAAAACAGATTCCGAAAAGAACGCCTGCCGAAATGAGTGAATAGGGACCGCAGAATTTGAGAAGCTTTGTGGGTTCGTGTTTTTTTGAAAGCTTTGTTGCAATAACATTACCAACAACTGTTCCGATAGCGGTAGGCAATGTGAGAAGAAGATTTTTTGAAGAACCAACCGTAATTGCAGCAAGAAAAGTTGACATTTTACCAAGCATTGCCAAAACGTTTACCCATTGAATGCCGTGATAAGCGCGGTAGTTTTTGTATTTGAAAAGAGAAAATACTGCTTTTGTGACCTTGACCTTCTTTTTCTTGGGAAGTTCGATTCTTTCCTTGCAGAAAAGGCCGCACATAAGGTTGCCGAAAAGTGTTACAGCACCCGCAACAATGCCCAGTGTCATATACATTTTGTTCTTGTCGTCGCTGAAAAGTCCGTAAACAAATGTGCCGAGATAAGCTGCGCCGTAACCGATATAATATGACAGCTGCCAGATTGTTGCAACGGTTTTCTTTTCTTTGTGGTTGGGTGAAATTACCTGAACCAGGTTATTGGAAGCGTTGTTGAATATGTTGAAAACAGTCTGACCGCAAGCGATACCGTATCTGAGCAGATTCATCTGCTGAATTGACCAGCCCTGCGGAACATAGAAATAAGAAACCGTAAGAACAAACATGGGGATAAGGCAAATGAAATACCAATGGCGGTATCTGCCGAGAGGTGTTCTCCATTTTTGAACCAAATATCCGCCGATGATACCGAAAAGGATGCTGCAAATGGTTGTGAGCGTTGTCTGAACAGCAAGAATGCTTGCGATTTCCTCTGAATTAACGCCAACGGGACCGTAATAAAGTTCATGAAGGAAAGCTGCTGCAAGAGAGCCTGTAAGAGTTGTTCCGAACATGCCTCCTGCTCGTGAAAGCAAGATACAAAAATATTCAAATTTTGAGATATACTTGCCTTCGTTGTGCGAGAGAGCATTCTGCGGAATTACAGTAGCCGATGTTTTTTGGTTTTTTAACATCATATCATCTCCAAAACTGCGTTTTAGAAAATCTTAACATATTTTTTTGAATAAAGCAATATATTTGGTAAATAAATAACAAATCCATTGACAATTAAGCTCCGATATTTTACAATTGTATCAATAAAATTATGGGAGATTTGACAATGAAGAAAAGAATTATAGGTATCATTGCATTGTTATTGGTGGCTTTTTTTGTGGAGGGAATAATCTTTTTTGAGATTGACCCTGAAAACACCAACATTAATTTTAATGCCGCAGATGCACAGAAAGTGACAGACACAACAATAAGATTCAATACTGACGGCAAACTGAAAATATTGCATGTTGCCGATCCTCACCTCGCCAACGACAAGCATTTTGATTCATCAATATGGGTAATTTCAGAAGCCTGCGACATTGAAAAACCCGACCTTGTTGTGCTTACGGGCGATAACACAAAGCCTTATGAAGACCCCGAAGAAACAAAGAGAATTATTAATTCTCTTATGAATATTTTTCAGTCAAGGGATATTCCCGTTGCCGTAACCTTCGGCAATCATGATTCAGAAGCTGGTCCGATGTCAAGAAAGGATATTATGGATTATTACAAGACCTTCTCTTGCGTAATAACCGCAGATGAATCCGTAAACTTCAAAAACTGCGCAACGTTCAATATTCCCGTGCTTGCTTCTGGCAGCGATGAAGTGAAGTTTAACGTATGGGTATTTGACTCGGGTGATTATGATGAAGACGAACCCAGACATTATGACCGTGTACGCACCGAACAGATTGAATGGTATAAGGAAACCTCTGCAAAACTCAAAGAGGAAAACGGCGGAGAAAAAGTCAATTCGGTTGTTTTTCAGCATATAATTGTGCCGGAAATTTATGATGTACTTAAAAAAGTTGATTCAAAACAACCTTATGCAATTGAACATATCTACAACGAAGAGGAATACTACGCATTTAACCCCGAAAATGTGAACTACGGCACTCTCAACGAAAAGCCTTGTCCCGGATATTATAACGACGGTCAGTTTGATGCGTTGGTTGAAAACGGCGATGTGCTTGCAATGTTCACAGGTCACGACCACACTAACGCTTTCGGTGTCAGAAATCAGAATATTGATATTTACACTTCTCCCATGACCCGTTACAAAGGTCTGGCTTACACCACACAGTACGGCTACCGCGTGGTAGAAATTGATGAAAATGATACTTCAACCTATGAAACAAGAGTTGAGCGTCTTTATGATGTTTTCGATTTTGATTATATAGAAACCGCAAAAGATAACGGTGACAAATATTCAACGAGAATTGCTTTTGAGCTTGCAGTAAAGGGCGGTGTTCAGGAAAGATTTATGAAGATTTATCAATCCGTTGTTGAGTTTGTTACAAGCAGAACCGTTACTTATCCCGATGCTTAACCGAAAGGTGATTAGCTGACTTTTAATAAACTCTGATATAACGCATAAAAGCCGTCTTTGACTCGCAAAGACGGCTTTTGAACTTTAAGATGCGGATTTAATGATTTTGCACTTCGCCAATCTGCCGTCTTTTTTTGAAAAAATTACAAAAAAAATTCCATTTCTGCACTAAAGTACAATGCGCAAACCGAAAAAAGGTGATAAAATTACAATGTTAAGATGTATCCTTGCGGATATACGAAACAAAAATATTTAAGGAGATGTTTTTTTATGAAAAAAACAAACAAGATTCTGGCAATCGTTCTTGCAATCGTAACCGTTCTTGCAATGATGCCCATGGCAGCTTTTGCTGCAACCAATAAGGTCGTCGACACCGTTGAACTCAAAAACTTCAATATGCCCGTTGCTGATTCGTATCCTGACCATGCTGTAAATGTTCCTGCAGGCAAAGGCTACAACACAATGGCTTCCAACGGCACATATTACGTTGAATGGCGTGTAGGCAATATCGCTATCGGCGAGACTTACAAAATCAAAGCGGATGAGGTTTACAATGTAAGCATCGGTGTTCGTTGCGACAGTGGTTATGAGTTCGCTTCAAACGTTACCGTAACTCTTGACGGCAAGCCTGTTGCAGTTGCTGTCAACACAGGCAATCAGCTTATCGTAGCGCTCTATGACCTTGTTCCCTCATTCTTTATCGGTAAGATTGAGATTACAGACCTCGCAGCTCCCGTTATCGGCGAAACACCCGATTTTGATGCATCCGTTCCTGCCCAAAAAGGCTACTCAATCAAGGGACTTGAGTGGCGTGGTGAAGGCAGCGTGAATGTAACCAAAAACGATAAGTTCACCGCCAATCAGCAGTATGCTGTTACTGTAGCTGTTGCTTGCGATGAAAACGGAGAGTTTGCAACAGGTGTTACCGCAACAGTAAACGGACAAGCAGCTGAAGTTAATCGCATAAACGATAAGCAAGCTATCATCACTTTTGATGGTTTTGAAACAGGCGATTGCGAATGCAAATGCCACCAGGGCGGTATCGCAGGCTTCTTCTTCAAGATTGTTCTCTTCTTCCAGAAGCTTTTCGGTCAGAACAAAGTCTGCGCTTGCGGTATGAATCACTAATTGAACAAACAAATTTGACGGCAGAGCAATCTGCCGTCTTTTTT
>CALFPM010000040.1 GCA_937919155.1 uncultured Clostridia bacterium | reverse complement strand
GAAAATTAAACTTATTAGTTATGCGATGAACTATTCTTCAAAGCCGGAAGATAGCAACGCAGGTTACGCAACGCGTGAAGAGGTGATTTTATACGATAACCAAAGCAGTACTGATTATAGCGTTGATATCGTTAGACAAATTACTGTTGAAAAGGGTAGGTTCTACCGTATAGAAGCAACTTCTACTTCGGATGAAGAATTTGCTAAAACTTCTGGTAAAGTAGTTGTTCGTTACGCTTGTTCTAATCCTATTTGGGTAGAAAAGAAAGCATCTAGCGTAACGTTAAGCGCAGATAAGGTAAAACTTAACGTTGGAGATGAGTACGTGCTTTTTGTTAACGAAACAGATAGTCTTTACGACACCGTTAAGTATACTTCTTCTTCGGATAAAGTTCAAGTTGAAGTAAACGGCAAAATCACTGTTTTAGAAGGTGCTGAGAACGGAACTTATACAATTACGGCAAAGACGTCAAGTGGTTCGGTTACAAAAACTGTCAGCGTAGTAATTGGCGAGGAAAATTCTGAAACAAATTCTACAACTTCTAATACGAACGAGCCTCCAAAAAAGAAAAAAGGATGCAAGGGAAGTATGTATGGCGCTAGTGGGGCATTTTTTGCAATATCCTTAGCGGCAACTGTTATATGTAATTTAAAAAGGAAAAAAGCATGAAAATTTTAGGTGAAAAGAAAAAACTTATAAGCATTATTTCCGTTATTCTTTGTTTTTCACTGCTGTTGACAGGCTCTGCAATCGGCACATCAGCTGTTCAGCTGCAGGAAGAAACATCATTCGGCGACAGCGCTATGAAAGGACTTTACAACGCACTTAACGTCATTGTTGAAGGTCTTGTAAAGACAATCTGCGCAATTCACATCGACCCGCGCGACTGGAAAAACATTGAAGACTATGACGCTGAGGAAATCGGCTTCCTGCCCGGCAGAGATGCATACCAGACCGAGGCTGCAGAAGAAGCATTATGGAAGCTCGGCTACTCCAAAAAGAGCATCGTGCCCGAAGACATCGACAGCGGCAAGTACAACCTCGGCCGTGACCTGCTCAACAAGTATGCCGAGGGCGTTTATGACGACCAGTGCATCCGTGTAACGGTACTTGATGATAACAGCGGCGAAGGTGCAGTTATTCTCGCTGCAGTTGACGCACTCGGTGTTACATCAACAGACACACGAACAATCCGCAAGGCAATTCTTGAGTACTGCGAAAAGAACGACATCAAGGTTGCAAGTATCAACATCAGTGCAACACACGCACACTCTGCACTTGACACACAGGGTGTCAGCACAGAGTTTTTCACAAAGCTCCTTGCAGCATTCTGGAAGAATCTGCTCGGTCTTGATATGACAATACCCGGTCTTGAAACAGCTGAAGCATTCAAGCAGCACTTCATTGACACATCTGTAGAGGCAATCAAGGAAGCTCTCGGCAACGTGGAAGAAGGCAAGCTTTACTTCACGGAAATTGATATGAGCGAGTACTTCAAGGATAAGCGCGGTCTTATCTCCAAGGAGGACCTGCCCGAAACAGCAAGCTTCTGCTTTGTACCTGCTTCCGGCAACGCTCCCACATACATCAGCGACATCACCTGCCACGCAACATCATTCAGCGCAAGCAACGAGCTTGTAGGCTCTGACTACATCTACTACATTGACGAATATATCAAACAGACAAACGGCGGTAACTTTGTTATGATTCCCGGTGCTGTCGGTCAGGTTTCCCGTGACCTTGACGTAGACTCGACCGGTATGACCGAATATGAAGAAATAGGCGCAAGTGCAAGAAAACTCGGCCAGCTTGTTGGTGCCAAAATAGTTGGTGCAGATTATGCTACGGAGCTTTCACCCGTTATCAACGTTAAACACAGAGAACTCTTCATCGTTCCCGAAAACAGCATACTCACTCTTGCTTGTGAAATCGGACTTGTGAACAACAAAATTTTCTATGATGGATTCCTTGCCAAAGAATACTGCATGGCAACCGAAATGGGTTATCTTGAATTCGGCAATGAAATTGCACTTGCTCTTTTCCCCGGTGAGCTTTATCCCGAGGTTTTCTGGGATGATGAGATTACAGGCGGAGCAAATTGGGACGGCACAGAATGGCCTTATGATAACCTTTCAACAGCCGTTGACGGCGTTACAACTTATGCTGTAAGTCTTACAAACGATGCTATCGGCTATGTGCTTACAGATAATAACTTTGCGTTTATGGGTCACATTATCGGTGACGGAATTGCTGACGAGACACTGTCTGTCGGTAAACACATAGGTTCATATCTTGTAACGGAATACCTTGCACTTATTGATTCACTTTAATTCAAATATCCCCATAGAAGCAATCACTTCTGTGGGGATAACTTTATGTTAACAAAATGCAAAAACGATCTGAATTACATAAAATTTCAGTCATTTAAACATTGTATATGAACTTTTTATAGTCAATTTATACACAAATCAACATGCATTTTTGTGTAAAAAACAGAATTTTAAAAAAGTGTTTCCACTTTTAACAAAAAGTGTTAATATATAATAGCATTTTTATTAATTCTTAAGGAGGAAAAAATGAAAAAGTTTATTGCTATTATTCTTACAGTTGCACTTCTTGTTTCCGTTGCGGTTATCCCTGCAAGTGCACAGCAGTCGGAACCCAAGGTTGATACTCAGGAATCAGAGGACTTGGAGAGTGCTTTTGCTGAAGGCACAAACAGCCTTGTTGTTTTTGTAACAGGTATCGGTCAGAGCTATTCTTATCTTTTTGATGAGAGTTACACTCAGGAAGGTGCATTTGAAAACGGCACTCTTCAGGATTATGAAAATTATGCTCCTCTTATTGCAGAAGGTAAGTATAATTCAAGATGGAATCTTTTCAACAGTTTTGATGAAGCTTTTTCTGACCAAAGCACAATTCTGACAATTGTCGGTGCAGTATTTGAACTGCTGTTTTCATCAATTACAAGAATCAATTTTATCGATCAGGATAAAGTTGATAAGATCATAAGAGATCTTTTCCGTTTCAACCTTGTCGGCGAAGACGGAAATGCTGATGCCAGAGTTGTTACTCCCAGATATGCATTGCCTGTTTCGGATTTTCCCGGTATAATTGACGAAAACGGAAACTTTGAAAGCGAAGCTAAAAATCGCTTCTATTCTTCGATTCCTTGTAAGGACATCGCGCTTGAAAAGTTTGGCGAAAACTTTGAAGATTATCTTTATGTTTTCAACTATAATGCTTTTTCATACACATCAAAGAATGTAGAAGCTCTTCACGAGTTTGTTGAAACAATTATTGCCGAAAACAAAGTCGGTGCAAAAGATATTGTTCTTGTTCCCATGAGTATGGGCGCATCTGTTGTTACAGCTTATATGGATAAGTATCCCACAGTTGCTCAGAACCACATCAGAAGAGTTGTCAGCATAGTTGGTGCATGGGACGGCAGTGACGTTGTTGCTGACCTTCTTATGCGCAGATTCTGCGATAATTCTGCAGAC
The DNA here is from genome assembly GCA_937919155.1 of uncultured Clostridia bacterium. Lineage (GTDB taxonomy): Bacteria > Bacillota > Clostridia > Oscillospirales > Acutalibacteraceae > CAG-177. Next base: position 8,770 of record CALFPM010000040.1, on the reverse strand, counting down.
CTTTTCTATAACGGTCTTCTTTCTGACCTTATCGGCGAGCCTTGGGGTTATGTTGTAAACATTGCGCTCAGACTTTTCCCCAAGCATATTTTAAGAGGATTTGTTGATATGGCTCTCAGTGCGATTGCAACTGAGCTCTTCTGCGCAACTCCCTCACTCTGCAATCTTATTCCCATTGATCAATACGATGAAATTTCTCCTCTTATCAAGTCATCTGTTGTTAAGGCTGAAGCTGACAGTTTCCAGCAGGCAAAGAAACGCATTAACACAACAATGGCTAACCTTGAGGCTGAGGGTGTAACATTCTCATTCATTTCAGGCTACGGTCTTCCTTTCGGCGCAATTACATCCGATTATTCTGCATTCGGATTTATGAAAAGCGCACCCCTCACAAACTCAGATGAAATTATCAATATTGATTCAACCGCACCCGGCACATCATTTGTAACATTCGGCACAAAATTCGAAGACACCGAAGGCAGAATTCTTTCACCTGACGGTTCAATTGATATTTCAACAACATACAGAAAAGATTCATCATGGTTCTTCTATCAGCAGAAACACGAGCTTGAATATAACAACACAGCTCTTGCACTTGCTCTTGAACTTGCAACAGGAAACATTAAAACTGTTTCTGACTGTGATAATCTTGAAGAAGACGGCTATTATTTCCCTCAGTTTAACGGAGCAAGAAATCTCAAGGACTATAAGAGAAGCTATCTTCCCGACCTCGAGAGATACTGTGAAGAAACAGGCTATGTTCTCACCGCTGAGCAGGAAGCTGTTCTTGCAAATGCGGAAGCCATGGCTGCAAACACAGTTAATAATCCTGAAGTTGACAATCCTTTCGTTGAAGAAGTTTATAACATGCTCGTTGAAATCGATGTGTATGCCGAAGACGAAGAACCCGGATTCTTTGATGTAGCACTTAATAAAGTACTCAAAGGCGCAAACGACATTACTTACAAAGTGTTCGGCGCAAAAGGATTCCTTGATTTCTTCACAAAATAAAATTCAAATTATGGGCTTATCCTTTACGGATAGGCCCGTTTTCTTTTACCGAATTTGTTCTTGAAGTGTTGAAAATAAATTATAATTATGTATAATAGAAACATAGCAACAGATAAAGATGCCGTCTTTTCTGTCATAACAAATGAAAACATAACATAAACAAATCAAAGATATACTGAAGGTGATTGATATGACGAATGAAAAATCAAAAAAGAATTATGATAAATTAATAAAAATACTTCAGATTTTATCCTTTGTTTTTATGCTCGCAATGGTTGTACTTTGCGTAATTTTTCTGAAGAAAAATAACATATCAGTTAAAAACGTTGATGCATTGACGCAGTATCTTGTCGGCGGGACTTTTACAATGGCACTGATAATGGTCGGTTTCAGTGTTGTTAAGTCTTTTGCGCTTATTTTCCCGCCTGCGGTTTTATTTGTGCTGTCAGGAATAGTTTTTAATAATTTGCTTATCGCTGTTATTGTTAACTTTATTGCTACTGCTGCCAGTCTGATTCTTCCGTATTTCCTCGGAAAGTTTACAGGTGCAGATATGGTAGAATCACTTAAGGGCAGATTCAAAGCCATTCAAAAGCTTGACAGTTTTGCCGGCGAGAATTCATTCGAGGTAGTTTTTGTTTTTAAAGCAGGAGGTTTTATGCCCTCAGATTTGAGCAGTCTTATCTTCGGCGCATTAAACATTCCTTTCGGAAAATATTTTGTTGCTTCAAACTTGGGTATGCTTGTTCTTAATGTTCTTTGGAGTATTGTTGGTGTCTATGGCGATCTAACCAATCCTCTTTCTTATCTATATGCACTTCCTGCGCTGCTTTTTGCAATTGGCGCTTCAATTTTTCTCAGCAAGAGAAAGAAAAAAGATAAATAATATTAATGGAATATTGTATTGCTAAAACTGTAAAATAATGTTATAATTACTGTCTGAAAGAGGTGTGTTCAAATGAATTTCAAAAACATAATCCTGAAAATCATTTCTGTTGCACTTGTAATTGCAACATTAATCGGAATTTCCGTTTCATCTTTTGCTGCAACAGATGTTTTCAAGAAAAACAATATTGCTCAGACCGCTGTTCCTGCTGACGATGAAGTGATCGTTGATGAATCTGAAATTGTTGATATTCCTGAAAAAATCGTTGAAATTGCCAGATCCAAAATCGGTTATTATCCCAGCAATATAAATGAGTTCACCACATGGTATTACGGTTGGGAGACTGATGCATATTGGTGCTCCATTTTCGTGTCGTGGTGTGCCAATGAAGCAGGCGCTCTCGGAACAGCAATTCCCAAAAGATCGTCTGTAGGTGTAATGAGAGATTGGTTCAACAACAAAGGTCAGTTTTATCCCGCAACGAGTGATTATATCCCTCAGAAGGGCGATATTCTCTTCCTGAACACTGCTAATGATGGAACTGATGATGTTCATCATGTTGATATCGTAACCGAAACAGGATTTATCACAATCAATAAGAAAGCGCATGTTAAGTGCATTGGCGGAAACACATCGGATCTCAATTATAACGGCTCTGAATATGTAACCGAAAAAACAAGACCTGTTGAAAGCACAAGAGCAACTATAGTCGGATATGCTCATCCGGATTACGCAAGCAGTCAGGGTCTTATGGGTTCATTATACACATTAGCAGATAAGCTCAGCCCCTCATTTGTTAAATACCTTTATTCAAAAGTAATTTCTTTCCTTCCTAAACTCAGCGTTGTGTTTGAAATTTTTAAAATTCTATTTACATATGAACCGCCTGTTGAACCTGTTGTTCCCACTGAACCTGTTGCATAATTAATTAAAGAAAAAACCAGCCTTTGCAGGCTGGTTTTTTGTTATCTTTCTTCTCTGAAATAGGAAAGTCCAAGGCTTGCGGGGGGGAGATTTTCGCGCTTGCGGCGCATACTTACAATTACAAGAACAACAATTGTAACAACATAAGGTGTCATTTTGAAAATTTCCTGTGAAGCCATCGTAAGATTGGGAATGTAGTTGTGAACAACAAGGAGTCCGCCGAAAAGTATAGAACCTAAAATGCTGAGATTGGGTCTCCATACAGCGAAAATAACAAGAGCAATGGCAAGCCAACCTCTGTCGCCGAATCCATCGTTTGACCAGACACCGCAAGCATAGTCCATAACATAATAAAGTCCGCCAAGTCCGGCAATCACACTGCCGATACATGTTGCAACATATTTATACTTGGAAACATTAATGCCTGCTGCATCAGCTGTTGCGGGATTTTCGCCAACAGCTCTCAAACTGAGACCTGCCTTGGTCTTATTGAAGAAATAGGTGGCTGCAAGTGCAATAACAATGGCAACATAAGCAAGAAAACTGTATGACAAGAAAATATCGCCGAACCAACCAAGCTTATCGGCAAAAGGAATTGATGTTTTAAAACAATTGCTTGTTGCAGTGAGTGTGATTGAGGGAAGTTCACTGTTTGTGAGTTTTATAAGAGAGCCTCCGAAAAAGTTACCGACACCAACGCCGAATGTTGTGAGCGCAAGACCTGTAACATTCTGATTAGCTCTCAATGTAACGGTAAGAACAGAATAAATAAGTCCCATAATCAGTGAACCGAGAATTGAAGTTAAAACAGGAATAAGAACTGCGAGAAACGGATTAATGGTTTCAACTGAATTTTCATAAATAAATGCACCGATAACACCTGAAATGCCTCCGACATACATAACACCGGCAGTGCCGAGATTAAGATGTCCTGCTTTTTCGGTTATGATTTCACCTGTTGAGCCGAAAAGAAGGGGAATACCCTGAACAATTGCTCTCTGAATAAAAGCTATAATCATTATTTGACCGCCTCCTTATCTTTGTGGCGGAATTTAATTGTATAGTTTACAAAAAATTCACTGCCAATAATAAAGAAAATTATAATACCCGTAAGTATTTCGGAAAACGAGTCATTTAAGCCGAAGTCAGTGGAAATCTGACTTGCACCTTTTTCAAGAAAAACAATTAACAACGATGTAAGAATCATAAATATGGGGTTGAATTTCGCAAGCCAGGACACCATAATTGCGGTGAATCCGCGGCTGTCAACTGTTTCTTTTGCAATTGAATGATCTGTGCCTGCAACAAGAAGAAGACCTGCAATACCGCATATTGCGCCCGACAGGAACATTGTTCTCATTATTACTTTTTTAACATTTATTCCGATGTACTTTGCTGTGTTTTCACTTTCACCGACAACTGAGATTTCATAGCCGTGTTTATTGTACTTCAGGTAAATATACATTCCGACAGTCAGAATCGCAACGATAATAATGTTGAACAAATATGTCTTACCGCCGATTTTCGGAAGCCAACCCGCCTCTGTTGCGCTGTTAATAATACCGATCTTTCCCGAGCCGACAGGATTTGAATGAAGAAATACAAAGTATGAAACAATTTGCATTGCAATGTAGTTCATCATCAAAGTAAAGAGTGTTTCGTTCGTGTTCCAATGGGCTTTGAAAAACGCAGGAATGATTGCCCAGATTGCAGCAGCAAGAACACTCGCAATAATCATAACAGGAAAAAGAATTATGGGATGAAGAGATTCACCAAAGTAAATCATACAAGCTGCAGTTGCAAGACCGCCCATAAGCACCTGACCCTCTGCACCGATGTTCCAGAATTTCATTTTAAAAGCAGGGGTTACTGCAAGTGAAATGCAAAGTAAAATAGCAACATTCTGGAAAAGGGACCAGATTCTTCTTTCTGAACCGATTGCACCTTCAATCATTGTTGTGTATATTTTAATCGGATTTTCTCCTGTGAGAACTATTGTTACAATTCCGCAAACAACAAGAGCTGCAACTATTGACAAAACTCTTATTAATGAACTGAGCCAGAACGGCAATGCACCGCGTTTGACAATATGAAAAAGAGGCTCGTGAACTTTATTATTGCTCATTGTTTTCACCCCCGTGCTTAGTCATAAGAAGACCGAGCTGTTCTTTGGTTGCAGTTCTTGCGTCTACAATTCCTGAAATCTGACCTGAACTGATAACCATAATTTTATCGCAAAGTTCAAGAAGAACATCAAGATCTTCGCCTACAAAGATAACGGCAACACCGTTTTTCTTTTGTTCATTTAAAAGGTTATAAATAAGATATGATGAATTAATATCAAGACCTCTTACGGGATATGCAGCCATAAGAACGGTAGGGGAGGCAGCAATTTCTCTGCCAACAAGAATCTTCTGAACGTTGCCTCCCGAAAGTCTTCTGACAGGTGTTGAAGTTCCCGGTGTAACAACGCCAAGATCTTCGATTATCTTTTTTGCAAGATTTTTAGGTTGTTTTCTGTCTACAAAAAGCGATTTTCCCTTTTTGTAGCTTCTGAGCATCATATTGTCAACAATATCCATATTGCCGACAAGACCCATACCAAGTCTGTCTTCGGGAACAAAAGAAAGTCTGACGCCAAGTTCTTTGATCTGAACAGGTGTCTTATCTCTGAGATTATCGATTTTGCCTGTTTTAGGATCATAATAGAGAATATTACCGTCATTAAGCTTCTGTAAACCTGCAATTGACTCAAGAAGTTCTCTCTGTCCGCTTCCTGCGATTCCCGCAATTCCGAGTATTTCACCTGCGTAAGCTGTAAATGTAATATTATCGAGAATCTTTACGCCTTCCCGGTCAATACAATTGATATTGAGAACTTCGATTCTTTTTTCACAATTAACAGGGTCGGTTCGGTCAATGTTAAGCTCAACTTTCTGACCAACCATCATTTCAGTAAGTTCAGATTCGTTCGTGTTTTTGGTTTCTACAGTTCCGATATATTCGCCTTTGCGAAGAACAGCAACTTTATCTGAAAGCGAAAGAACCTCGTGAAGCTTGTGAGTAATGATAATAATCGATTTTCCGCTTTCTCTCATTTTGCGAAGAACGGCGAAAAGCTTCTGTGTTTCCTGAGGTGTGAGAACAGCTGTAGGTTCATCAAGAATAAGAATATCGGCACCTTTATAAAGAACTTTCACAATTTCAACGGTCTGCTTTTCGGAAACTGACATCTCATATATTTTTTTATTAAAATCAATATCAAATCCGTATTTTTCTGTTATTGATTTAATTTTCACGGTTGCTTCTTTAAGGTTATATTTACCTTTTTCTTCCATTCCGAGAACGATGTTTTCTGCGGCAGTGAAAATATCAATAAGCTTAAAATGCTGATGAATCATACCGATTTTATAGTCAAAAGCATCCTTAGGTGATTTGATTACAACTTCTTTGCCGTTGATGAATATATGACCGCTGTCAGGATAATAGATTCCCGAAATCATATTCATAAGAGTTGTTTTTCCGCTTCCGTTTTCTCCGAGAATTGAGAGGATTTCTCCACGGTTAACTGTAAGAGAAACATTCTTGTTTGCAACAATATTGCCAAATGATTTACTTATATTTCTAAGTTCAATAGCCGGGTTGCTCACTGTTTTACCTCCTGCAATTTTATTTTCAAAAGATTGTTCAAGCATTGAAGAATCTTTTCAGAATAAAATAATATTTAGGCGGAGTATTACCTCCGCCTAAATCATTAAATTTGAAAATTAATATGCTTCATTAAGAAGAGTGATGCCGTCAATTCTGAGTTCAAAGTAGGGAGCTGAACGGAATTCTGATTCTGAGAATTCACCGTTCTTGATAACTTCGTTTTCTTCAATAACGTGTGATGTAACAGCTTCACCGTTAACTGTGAATGTTGATGTGTCAAATACCTTGATTGAGCCGTCAGCAAGACCTGCTTTTACTTCTGCAATCTTTTCTGCAGTACCTGCTGCTGCAGCTTTTTCGTTGATTTCGCTGAGTTCAACTGAACTTTCTTCAATACCGCCGCACCAGTCGTCAGCAATTTCAGTTCCGTTTATAACTGATTCGATCATATACTTGAAGTAGGGTTCCCAGTTGATTCTGGATGAAATAATGAATGTGTTCGGGCAAGCTGAAACAGTGCTTCCGTTGTATGATACATTGGGAACGCCTGCTGTTTCACAAGCTGTGGGTGCACCCCATGAGTCAGCGTGCTGGCTGATAAGAACACAACCGCTGTTGATAAGAAGCTCAGCAGCTTCCTTCTCTGCCATTTCGTCATACCAACTGCCTGTGAACTGAACGTCCATAGTAACAGAGGGACAAACGGACTTTGCACCAAGATAGAATGATGAGTAGCCTGAAACAACTTCTGCATATGTCCAAGCGCCAACATAACCCATCTTTGCTTCTTCAGCTTTGATTTCGCCTGCAGCAATCATTTCATTAAGCTTCATACCTGCAGCAACACCCGCAAGGTAACGGCCTTCATAGATTGAAGCAAAAGCGTTGTGGAAATTGGGAAGGTCTGAAAGGTGAGCGTTTGTGCCTGTTGCATGACAAAACTGAACATCAGGGCATTCTTTTGCAGCTTCCATCATATAAGGTTCATGACCGAAGCTGTCAGCAAAAACGATTGAACAACCACTGTCTACAAGGTCAAGAGCTGCTTCTTTGCACTCAGCGCCTTCAGGAACATTAACCTTGGGAACGAATTCTACGTTAAGAGCTTCACAAGCAGCTTTTGCGGCCTTGATGAAGTTATTATCGTAGGTTGAGTTTTCATCGTGAAGGAAGATGAAACCGACTTTAAGCTTGGTTTCGGGGTCCTGTGTTTCTTTCTCGCCGTTACCGCCGCAAGCTGCAAGACCGAAAACGAGAGCAAGGGAGAGGATGAGTGCGAGAATTTTCTTGAGATTCTTCATTTTGTTTGCCTCCTGATTTTTTTATAATTATCCAAAAACAACATTTCCGTTGTCAATGGATTTAATAACCGCAAGTGATTCAACACGGTAACCAAGTGAACGCAAGGCATCACCGCCGGGCTGAAAGCCCTTTTCAATAACAATGCCGATACCCTCAACCTTGGCTCCTGCTTGATTAATAATATTGATCAATCCGTGAACAGCCTTACCGTTCGCCATAAAATCATCTATAATAAGTATGTTATCGTTTTCGTTAATATAATCCTTTGAAATACCGATAGTTGTTGTAACTCCCTTTGTAAATGAATAAACATCTGCTTTATATATGTTGTCTCCGACATTTTTGTTTGCGCCTTTTTTTGCAAAAACGACAGGGACGGAAAAAAATTGTGCAGCAATGCATGCAATGCCTATTCCGGAAGCTTCAATTGTAAGTATTTTTGTGATATTGTTCGAATCAAAAATTCTGCGGAACTCTTTGCCGATTTCGTAAAGAAGGTCTACATCAATCTGATGATTAAGAAACATATCAACTTTTACAACATCCGTTCCGACGGCTTTTCCTTCTTCAAGAATTTTTTTCTTAAGCAGTTCCATTGCTTTTTCATCTCCTAAAAATTATAAAATAATTATAAAATATATAAAAGCAAAAAGCAAGAAAATTTTAACATTTTATCATATTTTGTAGCATTGTGAAGGTGTTTGTCTAATTCAATTGACTTTTAATAATATTTGGGTATATAATTAAAGAAAATTTAACGCAACAACAAATCGGAGGCGGTTAAATGAAAAAATATGATGTCATCATTATCGGTGCCGGTAACGGCGGACTTGCCGCGGCAGCAACTTGTGCAAGAGAAGGATTATCAACTCTTCTCCTTGAAAGACACAACATTCCCGGCGGTTCTGCATCTTCGTTTGTAAGAGGAAGATTTGAATTTGAACCTTCTCTTCACGAACTCGCAGGTGTGGGCGGTCCTCCTGACGACAGAGGACA
>CALFPM010000039.1 GCA_937919155.1 uncultured Clostridia bacterium | reverse complement strand
CGTGTATTGCTGCCACACGCTTCTGCCTGTTCAATTCCTCTCACACCTTTCGGAAGTTATATTTAGATTATTATAAACTATACTGTCTGATTTTTCAATACATATTTATAACTGTGAATTTCCTTTTCAAAAGAAATTTTTACATAAAAAAGAAAATTTGGTTTATTTTATTATTTGCACAAAAAACTCTTTACAGATTATATAAAAAGTGGTAATATATATAAATCAAGTTGCGGAAACGCAGCAAAAAGCAAGGAGAAATCAAATTATGAAAAAGTTTGGCACAAAAATCATCAGCGTAATTCTTGTGTTTTCACTTCTTTTCACCGGTGCAGCATCAGCAGTTACCGCATCGGCAGCAGATGTTGGCAAAGCACTTGAAAAAGTAGGTCTCGGTCTTGTTGAAATTATTTTCACAACTCTTGTAGGCGGACTTAATGCAATCGTTCCCGACAGCCCCGAATTTGTTAATGTTGCAGACCGCAACACAGACAATTTCTACAGCGGCACAGAATCATGGAATGAAGAAGCTGATGCTGACGCAAAGTGGTATCTCGGCCACGCAAAGGCTTCACTTATTCCCGATGATCTCAGAGAATCTGTAGCCAACGGAACAAAATCAGGTTACTACCTTGGCGGTTTCATCGATCCCAACAACGGTATGTCCAATGAAATCGAAGAAATCATTGACGATATGCAGGTAAGAGTTATTGCAGTTAAAGACGGCGCAAACAAGAATGTTTCCGTTTTCGCAAACATCGACTGCATCGGTTTCTCAAACGGTGATATCAAAGAAATCCGCGCAGCTCTCGTTGAGCTTATGCCCGATGTTAAGTTTGATACAATCAATGTTTCATCAACACACACTCACAGCTGTATTGACACTCAGGGTCTTTGGACAAATCTTTTTGCAAAGCTCTTCAAAAACCTTGCACTCTCATACCTCCCCTTCATTGAAAAGGAATCAGGCGTTGATGCTGACTACATGGAGTTCATGTATGCTACAATCTCCCAGACAATGAAGACCGCTGTTGAAAACCTTGAACCCGGCACACTTACATATGCAGTCAAGGAAATCGGCACAGAAGAACTTTCATACTTCAACAACAAGAACAGAAGCCAGTCAACTTCACTTATCGATGAACTTGCAAGATTTGTTTTCACACCCGATAATGAAGCTTCAAAGCCCACAATGATCGTTAATATTGCGGCTCATCCCGACGTTGCAGGTCTTCCCGTTGACGAAATCGACAACGGCAGAGACCTTTCAGGCGACTATGTTTACTATCTCGGCGAAAAGCTTGAAGAAAAAGGCTACAACTTCATGTTCTTCAACGGTGCTATCGCAGGTATCTACGAAGGCAGAGGCCCCGCAAGTGACGGCGTTCCCACAAAACGCAGATACGAAGAAACTCTCCGTTACGGTCACGAAATCGCTTACATGGCTCTCAACCTTACAAACACAGTTGAGCAGATCAAAGCCAATATGACAGATGCCGAAAAAGCTAAGGAAGCAGAAGAAATGGCTATCGGCGGTGAGAATTACACTCTTTGGTATGAGAATTGGGAAAAGGTTGAAGAAACCGTTCTTGAACCCAACCTTAACATCCTCATCAAAGAAGCTAAGATTCAGGTTACAAATCCCCTTATCCAGCTTGTTGGTAAGCTCAACCTTGTTAACTACACAGTTTGCAAGGAAGGTTTTAAGTACTACATCTTTGCTGAAGTAGGTTACATGGAAATCGGCGGCGTTAAGATTGCTCTTATGCCCGGCGAAATCGTTCAGGACCTTATCTGCGGCGGTGCATCACTCACAGCAGACGGCTCATTCACAGGCAAGGATTTCGAATGCGAAAGCATTTTCGAGCTCTTTGGTGACGACACAATCTGCTTCGGTCTTTTCAACGATGCAATCGGTTATGTTGTTCCCGATAACGACTATTCAATGTCACTTCTCGGCGACCACTATCAGGAAATGATTTCACTCGGCAAGTATGCAGGTTCCTCCATCATGAAGGTATTTGCAGAAATCGCTGACGAACTCAACAAATAAAACTGAATTCACAGCAGACCGTTTCACTGCGAAACGGTCTGTTTTTTTATGTAATTATATTGAAATTTAATTTAAATGGTGATAAAATGTTTGCTTGTTACAAACAGAAAGGAAGTCCTTATCTTGAAATCACCGTTCAAAAAAGGTCTGTCAAACGGCATACCGATTGCTTTGGGTTATTTTTCTGTTTCATTCGGATTCGGAATTATGGCTGTTCAATCAGGTCTTTCCGCTTTTCAGGCGATAATGATATCTTTCACAAATCTGACCTCGGCAGGACAGGCTGCAGGAGTCGGCATCATTGCCGCAGGCGGTACGCTCATTGAAATGGCGCTTACTCAGCTTGTTATTAATCTGAGATATTCACTTATGGGTCTCTCTCTTTCTCAGAAACTCTCCGATAAATTCACAACTCCGCACCGCATGATAGCATCATTCGGAATTACGGATGAAATTTTTGCCGTTGCGTCATCACAGACGGAAAAGCTTGTGCCGTCTTACATGTACGGTCTTATTATGATTTCCGCACTTGGTTGGACCGGCGGCACCGCCGCAGGAGCTTTGGCAGGTCTCGGATTGCCGCAGACACTGACAGCAGCAATGGGAATATTGCTTTACGGAATGTTCATTGCAATCATTATCCCTGCCGCAAGAGCAAGCAGAAAAGACCTTGTTGTTATCTGCCTTGCCGCAGTTTTGAGCATTGCCTGCAAATACATCTTCCCTGCCCTTTCATCGGGATTTGCAATAATTATCAGCGCTGTGCTCGCCGCCGTTATCGGTGCAATTCTTTTCCCCATTGAACTTGCAGAAACGGAGGGTGACGAAAAATGACAATGGTGCTTTACATTGGCGTTATGGCAGGGGTAACATACCTCATCAGAATGATTCCGTTTACCCTGTTCAAAAAGAAAATCAAATCAAGATTTATTCAAAGCGTGCTTTATTACATACCCTATGCCGTGCTCAGCGCAATGACTTTTCCCGCAATATTCTATTCAACAGGCAATCCAATCACCGCCGTAATCGGCACGGTTGTTGCAATTGTCCTTGCCTATTTCAGGCTTCCGCTTACGGTTGTTGCACTTTCAGCCTGCGGTGCCGCATTGATTGCAGGATTTATGGTTTAATTCTCCAAATGTAAACTTAAGTTGATAGAAAAGTCATAAACTAAATGATATAATACCGATAGCGAAAACAGAATTTTGCATTAAAGGTGGTTACAATTATGGCAGAATTACTCGAAAAAATAACAGGCACGGCAATTGCTAAAATCATTTCATTTTTTGTTTGCATTTTGGTTTTACTCACATTAGTTTCATGTGCTTCAACGAAAGGAAACACCTCAGACACAGATTTGCAATCAAATGATTTTGTTACGGAAATCACTGAAAAAGAAACCTATATATTTTCAACATCAGATACAGATACCGTAACTATTGACGGCGTTGTTTATCGCAATAAATTTCAAGGTGATTTGATTTTACGAAACCCCGTGTATGATAACGAACCATTACTTAATGACGATACAGGACTTTATTTCCGACTCAAAGAAACCGACTATGAATTAATTTACGATATCACAAGCCATCAAATCGGTCACTCCGAAAGTGTTTATTGCCGCGATGACCAATGGCAGGAATTAAAAGCATATTATTCAAACACAGAAAATTTCACCTATCAATACATTACAAACCAAAGAGGCGGTAAGTTTGAATCACATACTGTAAACGAGATGGATATAAACAAGCTTAATGAACTCATTGATTTTTGCGAAAAAAATTCTTATGATCCTTTCAGTTTTTCAGGTTCAGCAAACACAAGATCCGTATCAACATCAAGTTTGGGTGACACCGAATACCGTTTTGGAATTAACAGTAATGACGGTCTTTTTTCATCAGGTGCTGCTTTTCTTTATATCTTAGACAATAACCTTGTGCTTGGAAATCGCTCTGCTATGAACAGCAAAAAAACTTTGATTGTTGATTTGCCGCAAGAATTAAGCGATTATTTTATGTCAATAATCAACAATCCATCTGCAACTTAATAAACAAAAACGGAGTATCAACCGAAAGGAAGATACTCCGTTAAATTTTTATACAAGAGGAATTGTGTAGTTATAGTCTGTGTACCATACGCTTGCGGAATAGCATCTTGCTCGAAGCTCAACTCTGTCATCATAAACTTCAAACTGATAGCCTGTGCCGTTGGACACCTGACCCGTGCTGTTAGGATACATAAATGCAGGCAGGTTTACACTGTGAAATGATCCGTCTGATTCAACACTTGCATAATCATATCTGCTGCTTTGATCTGCATTTTTCAGACCAAGGTGAATGTGACCGCTGATAAGGAAAACATTGTTATACTTCTTAAGAATCGCCTCAACAGCATCCGACTGGTCGCCCATACCGCCTTCATCAGGCTCATATTCTTCGTCTCCCCAGGATTCGGGAAGTCCGTGTGATTGATTGATGGGCCAATGGGAAACAACAAAAATCGGAAGTCCGTCTGCGGCAGCCTTTGCCATTTCCGCCTCCAGCCAGACAAGCTGCTCAGGGCTTACATACATATCTGTGTGGTCATATTCGCTGGCAAGCACAATGAATGTGTAGCCGTTCACTTTTGTTGAATAATATTCATTTTCAATTTTTCTGTCTGTAATTTCTTCGGAATAATTTATAAAATATTCCCTTGCAAGGTTATAGCCTTCATCCTCTGTCCAGGTGTCGTGGTTACCCTGAGCAAGGATAATATTCTTTGCAGGAGTGTAATCCTCAAAAGCTCCCGCAAGAGCCTCCCACTCCTCTGAGTAACCGTGGTCAGTAAGGTCGCCTGCACAAACAAGAGCGTCAAGCTCGGCATCGGCATTTTCCATATCGTGAAGACCGAAACCAAGCATAAAAGCTCGGAAACCGTCATTCTTCATATGGATATCTGAAATTGCAGCGAAATTCAGCCTGCAGTTATCTGCATCAACAGGCTCAAACTTTCCTGCATAGTTTCCCCAGACAGGAAAAGTAAACACATTAAGAACAGAGAGCAATATTGAGAGAAACGTTTTGATAAATCCTATCATTTTTTTACCTCTTTTCAATTTTTATAAACGGGATTATAGCACAGAAAAACTTATTTGTACAGTTTATTTTACCTCGTCTGCAAAAGCGCCGTTTTTCTTCATAATATGTTTCATCACAAAGTAGCAGGCAAAAAGCACCAAGAATGTTATTACCCACGAAACGGGATATGCCCAATAAAGGAAAGGCAAGGAATGATTGAGAGGCAGAATAAAATATATCCAGAAAATTCTTATTCCGCAACCACCGAGGAGCGAAATAATCATGGGTTCAAAAGATTTGCCCATACCTCTGAGCTGGTTTGCCGCCACATCCATAAGCGAGCAGAAGAAAAAGAAAGGCATAATCTGAAGCATTCTTGCCGCGCCAATTTCAATTACACCTGCATCATCGGAAAACAAAGCCACAATTTCATCGGGAAATACGCAGCCGAAAACACCCATTGAAACACCTGCTACAGTTGCAATTATGAGACAGTAACGGTAAATTTTGCCTATGTTGGAATACCGCTTCGCACCCATATTCTGTGAGGTAAAAGTCATTGTTGTCTGGGCAACGGCGTTTGTGCAGGTATAAATATATGAATCGAAATTTGAACCTGCCGCAATACCTGCCATGGCAACCGAGCCGAACGAATTCACCGTTGACTGAATAATAACATTCGAAACCGAGAAAAGAGAATTCTGAATTCCTGCGGGTAATCCGAGAATAAGAATGCTTTTAAGCTCCTCTTTGTATATCTTCAGTTTGCTGAAAACAAGGCGGCAGGCATTCGGCATTTTTGTGAGATAAACAACAATAAGCACCGCTGAAAGATACTGTGAAACGATTGTCGCAATTGCAACACCGCTGACTCCCATCTTGAAAATAATAATTAAAACAAGGTTGAGAACAACATTCACAACACCCGAAAGGGTCAGAAAATACAGCGGTCTTTTTGTGTCACCTGTTGATCTTATTATCGCCGCACCGAAGTTATAGGCAAGAAGACCGGGTGAACCGAGAAAATATATTTTCAGATAAACCGATGCAAGGTCAATAACATCATCTGGCACATCCATAAGCCTGAGCATAAAAGGCGATGCCACGAAACCGAGAAACCCGATAAAAACACCGCAAATCACACTGAGAAGCATTGCAGTGTGAACGCATTCGTGAATGGTTTTGTCATTGCCCTCGCCGATATGCCTTGCAACCATTACGCCCGACCCGATAGAAATCCCGAGGAAAACATTGAGAAACAGGTTGACAAGTGAACCTGTTGAACCAACAGCCGCAAGAGCCTCTTTGCCGGCAAACCTGCCTACAACAATAACATCTGCAGAGTTATATGCAAGCTGAAGAAGACCCGTCAGCATAAGCGGCAATGCAAAAATCAATATTTTTTTGAGAAACGGTCCCTTAGTCATATCAAGGGAATATCTTCTTTCCATCTTCATCTCTCCAATATCAGTTGAGTTCTTCCAAAACATCGGGAAACGGCGCAACACTGCGACTGAGGATTCCGTGCATATGAGCAATTGCAATGCCGTAATTTGTCATCGGCACTCCCCCGTCCGCCGCACATCCTGCTCTGTACTGCATTTCACGGGCGTTAAGCATACAGCCGCCGCAATGAACAACAAGAGCATACTCCGACAAATCATCGGGAAATTCTCCGCCGCTTGTAAAATCAAAATCAACATCCTTACCTGAATAACTTTTTATCCAGTTCGGCATTTTTACAGTTCCGATATCGTTGCACTGTCTGTGATGGGTACAGCCTTCCGAAATCAACACTTTATCACCGTCTTTGAGTTTGCCGAGCATAGCCGCGCCCCTCACGGTTGCGGAAAGGTCGCCTTTATATCTCGCAAAAAGAATTGAAAAAGAGGTGAGCATAATATCTTCGGGCGTATCTGCCGCCACACGCTCAAATGCCTGCGAATCGGTTATCACTATCTTTGGCTTTTTTCCAAGAGACGCAAGGGTTGCCTTAAGCTCTGTATCACGGCACACTACCGCTGTAACTCCGTTTTCGATAAGCTCTCTGATAACCTGTTGCTGCGGTAAAATAAGCCTGCCTTTGGGCGCAGATTCATCAATCGGCACAACAAGCACGGCAAAATCTCCCGCATCAACAAGGTCTGCAACAATTTTTTTATTGCTTTCCTGTTTGGATGAAAGCTTGCCGATCATTTCTTTAAGTTCATTTATGTTCGTTCCCTTAACGGCACTTACATAAATTTCATTTGCCGATGTTTCAGGAATGAAATCAAGCAAATCGGACTTATTATAAACAATGATATATTTTATGTTTTTTCTCTCAAAGCGTGCAATAAGCTCCTTATCCTGAGGCTGAACACCTTTGACGGAATCAACCACAAGCACGGCAATATCCGTGTAATTAAGAGTCTGCATCGCTCTTTTGATTCTCATTTCACCCAGTTCACCCTCGTCATCTATACCGGGAGTATCAATGATAACAACGGGACCGAGAGGCAGAAGTTCCATAGCTTTTTTCACGGGATCGGTTGTTGTTCCTTTCACATCAGAAACAAGTGAAAGTGCCTGACCCGTCACCGCATTGACAACGCTGGATTTTCCTGCGTTACGCAATCCGAAAAAGCCTATGTGAATTCTTTCTGCCGAAACAGCACTGTTAAGGCTCATATCAATTCACCTCAGAATCTGAAATCTCTGCGGTTTGAGGCTTTGATATCCTCAATATTCTGCTCCGCAATAGCTCTGACCTTTGCACCGGGAATTTTATTGAGTTCACTGCTGATAAGGTCATAACCAATTTTTCTTGTGCCCTCACTTGCATAGTCAACAAGATATTCCGTAAGAGTCATAAGTGCATTGGGATGGCAGCAGTTAAGAATCTGTCCGTTTTTGCAAAGAGCCATAAATCTGTCGCCCGTTCTGCCCTCTCTGTAGCAAGCGGTGCAGAATGAGGGAATATGTTTGAGTTCCATAAGCCAGCGGACAACCTCATCGAGAGTTCTCTGGTCGGAAACATCAAACTGCTCGGAATCGTGAGGTCTTTCTTCCTCTGTGTATCCGCCGACAGATGTTCTTGATGCGCCGCTGATCTGTGAGATACCGAGTCTGAGCGCTCTTCCTCTGACAGCCTCCGATTCTCTTGTGGAAATAATCATACCCGTATAAGGAACGGAAATTCTGATGCAGGCAATAAGCTTTTCAAAAAGGTCATCCGAAATACCGTTATCAAAAGCATCGGGGTCAATATCGTCTGCTCTCTTGAGTCTGGGAACGCTGATTGTGTGAGGTCCTACGCCGTGAACCGCCTCAAGGTGTTCTGCGTGCATAAGAAGACCGACAAACTCGTATTTATAAAGTTCAAGACCGAAAAGAACACCGAGACCCACATCATCGATGCCGCCTTCCATAGCTCTGTCCATAGCCTCTGTATGATAATCGTAATCGTGCTTGGGGCCTGTAGGATGAAGCTTGAGGTAGCTTTCTTTATGATATGTTTCCTGGAAAAGGATGTAAGTACCGATACCTGCATCCTTGAGCTTACGGTAATTTTCAACGGTTGTCGCCGCAATATTGACATTAACTCTGCGGATTGCACCGTTTTTGTGATTGATTGAATAGATTGTTTTTATGCTTTCGAGGATATACTCAATCGGATTATTTACAGGATCCTCGCCTGCTTCAATAGCAAGTCGCTTGTGACCCATATCCTGAAGAGCGATTACCTCACGGGCAATTTCTTCCTGAGTCAGCTTTTTGCGGGCAATGTGCTTATTTTTGAGGTGATAAGGACAATACACACAGCCGTTGACACAGTAATTTGAAAGATAAAGAGGCGCAAACATAACAATTCTGTTGCCGTAGAAAGCAAGCTTGATTTCCTCTGCAAGCTTATACATTGCCTCAACCTTTTCGGGAATTTCGCAGGCAAGAAGAACTGCTGCCTCTCTGTGGGTAAGTCCCGAGCAAGTTGTGCCCTCTGCGGTTTTCTTGGGTCTTGCTTTCTCAAGAATGCTGTCAATCAGCTCCGCATTGTTTTTGTTCTGTTCTGCATATTCAAGAGTTGCAAGTATTTCTTCGTTATTGATAAATTCTTCCGCTTTAAGTGATTTGGGATTATAAACTGCCATAAAATTACATCCTTTCTTTGATAAAATCGCCTCTGTCGGTCAATATTCTGCAGCCGATTGACGCCATACGGCGCTCAAGCTCCGCTTTGTTTTCCGCAGCCTCTGCACCGCCTGTAAGTTTATTATTATAAAGCTCATATTTGCCTTTGACTTCTGCCGGCGAAAGATTGGGCATAACAACATTTGCGCCTGCAAGAATTCCTTTTTCCCTGCCGAAAGGGTCTGCCGTGCCCAATGCGGTGGTGGCAGGAAGAAGAATATTGGGAGAAATAAGCCTTATTATTGAAAGAAGATAGCAGGTAAGCTCTGCCGATCCTGCACTTTCCGCTGCAAAAGGTGTTTCCCTGTGCGGAATAAACGGACCTATGCCGCACATATGAGGTTTGAACTCTTCAACAAATTTCAGGTCCTTTGCAATGGTATGCGGTGTCTGATACGGCGAGCCTACCATAAATCCGCAACCCGTCTGAAAACCGATTTCTTTAAGATCACGCAAACATTCCATTCGGTTTTCAAACGACAGATTTGACGGATGAAGCTTTTCGTAATGTTCTTTATCTGCCGTTTCGTGGCGCAAAAGATATCTGTCCGCACCCGCTTCAAACAAACGCTTATAACTTTCTTTGCTCTTTTCGCCGAGAGAAAGAGTTACGGCGCAATCGGGATATCTGCTTTTGATTTCCGAAACAATTCCGCATACCGCTTCATCTGTGAAAAACGGGTCTTCTCCTCCCTGAAGCACAAAGGTACGAAATCCGAGGGAATAGCCTTCGTCACAGCAGGATAATATCTGCTCTTTTGTGAGTCTGTAACGCTCACAAGCCTTGTTGTCACGGCGTATGCCGCAATAAATACAATTATTTTTGCAAAAACTGCTTATTTCAATAAGACCTCTGATAAAAACCGAATCTCCGTAAATCCTTTGCTTTGCTCTGAGTGCTTTCTCTGCAAGAATTGCGGCGTATTCATCATTTCGGTCAACAATAAGTTTTTCATATTCTTCAAGTGTAAGCGTGCGGTTTTTTTCGAGTTTGTTAATTAAATCAATCATTGAATATCTTGTTGGAATATGCGGTTTTGACGCTGATTCCATCCAGCTTTCCTATTTTGCCCGAAAGCTCCGCAATGGTATCCTGAGGAGCATCAACTGCGATGCTGACAATGCTCAGGTTACGCTCTTTATACGGCAAGCCCATTCTGCCAACGATGCAATCTCCGAAAGAATGGAGCAATGCGTTGAGCTTTTCAACGGAATCCTTGTTTTCAACAATAATGCCGATAACCGCAATTCTCTTTTCCATAAACTTGACACTCCCTGAAAAATAATAAAAACCGCACCCTGAAAAAGGCGCAGTTTGACCGTAATTTCATATTTACGTTTTCATGCACCTTTCACTCGGAAATATCCTTATGTCAGGATATAAATATTATACATTTTATTTATGTATATGTCAATCATCTTGTTGACCAAAAAGAGCAATTTCACCTTGACCAAAACGGTCAAAAGTGATAGACTATCCGTTTGGAGGAAGATAACTATGGAAAATAAAATTCAGGCAAAGAAAGAAAACAAAATAATATTCATCTGCTGGCTGGCATACACCGCCGCTTATGTGGGCAGACTCAATTTCAACGCATCAATCGTTGCGATTATTTCCGACCTTGGTGTCACAAAAGCAGACGCAGGTCTTGTAAGCTCATTCTTTTTCTTCGCATACGGTGCAGGTCAGCTGATAAACGGCATTCTTTCCAAGAAATACAACGCAAAAATAATGATTTTTATTTCATTGATTTGCTCGGCATTTTTCAACATATTAATGCCGATTTCAGGCAGTATCGGCACAATGAAATTCATCTGGATGGGTAACGGCATTGTTCAATCCGTGTTATGGAGCACACTCATCAAAACTCTTTCAGATTATGTTTCAGATAAAAAATTGCCCAAGGCCATTGTCGCAATGAGCACAACCGTTGCCATCGGCACACTTGTTGCATACGGAATTTCATCGCTTTCGGTTAATTTCGGAATCTGGCAAGCTGTTTTCTATATTGCAAGTGCAGTGCTTGTTATCAGTGCAATTATCTGGATATCTCTCTTCGGAAAAGCACCCGAAAAAGTTATGCAGACCGAAAGCAAAAAAGACGAAAAAGTCAGAATGGCAAAACCCGTTTTACTCGCGCTTTTCCTTGCCGCATTTGCAGGAATTGCAAACGGCTTCATCAAAGACGGCATCAACACATGGGTCCCCTCAGTGCTTTACGAAGAATTCGGTGTTTCTCAGTCATTCTCAATTCTTCTCACTCTGTTTTTGCCCATGGTTTCAACAATGGGTGCCGCAATCGCCAAAAAAATCCACGAAAAAATCCCTTCTCACGCCGCTATGAATTTTATTTTTTACATATTCTCTGCCTTGCTCTGCGGCGGAATACTGATTTCTCTCAGAATTCACAGTATTGTGGCGGTAATGCTCTGCTTTATCTGCGTTGCCTGCGGAATGGCAATGATAAACAATGTTATCACAAGCATGTTTGCCCTTGACTACCGCAGAATGCTCAATGCAGGCTTTGCGGCAGGATTGCTCAACACATTCTGTTATGTGGGAAGCACAATCACTTCATACACTCTCGGAGCGGTTGCACAGACAAGCGGCTGGAATGCAGTTTTCTTCATTATGCTTTCCGTTTGCATATGCGCCGCTGCGATTTGCCTCGGAGGCATCATAAGCGAAAAGAAAATGAAGGTGAATTAAATGATCAGATTTGAATGCGATTACCTTGAAGGCGCACATCCCGAAATAATAAAAAGATTAGCCGAAACAAATATGGAGCAGACAATCGGTTACGGCTGCGATGACCACTGCAAAAACGCCGCAGAACTGATAAAAAAAGCTTGCAATAGCCTTGACAGCGATGTTCATTTTCTTGTCGGCGGCACTCAGACAAACACCACCGTTATCTGTGCGGCTCTGCGCCCTCATCAGGGAGTTATCAGCGCAGATACAGGACACATAAATGTTCACGAAAGCGGAGCAATTGAGGCAACGGGACACAAGGTGCTTTCTCTCCCCTGCACTGACGGAAAACTGACCGCAAAATCAGTTGAAGAATATCTGAACTCTCACACAAACGACCTCAACCGTGAGCATATGGTACAACCCGGTATGGTTTATATTTCCTATCCTACGGAATGCGGTACACTTTACACAAAGCAGGAACTTGAAGCTCTTTATTCGGTTTGCAAAAGCAACGGTGTTCCGCTTTACATTGACGGCGCAAGAATGGGTTACGGACTTGCTTCAGAGGGTTGCGACCTCGCTTTATCCGATATTGCGGCAAACTGCGATATTTTTTACATCGGCGGTACAAAGGTCGGTGCTCTTTTCGGAGAAGCACTTGTTATAAACAACGATAATCTTAAGAAAGATTTCCGATACTTTATAAAGCAGAAAGGCGGACTTCTCGCAAAAGGAAGACTTCTGGGAATTCAGTTTGAAGTTCTTTTTGAAAACGGACTTTACTTTGAAATTTCAAAACACGCCATCAACTGCGCAAAACGTATCCGCAGAATTTTTGAAGAATGCGGATATGATTTTCTTTCGGATTCAAAAACCAACCAGCAATTCCCCATAATTCCCGATGAGAAGCTTGAAATTCTTGCAAAGGATTTCACTTATGATTATTGGTGTTCTGTGGGAAACGGTAAAAGCGCCGTCAGATTCTGTGCAAGCTGGGCAACAACTGAAGAAAACCTTGACGCGCTTGAAAAAGCGGTGAAATTGCTGTAAAAAAATTAAGGCTGTGACTCGATCACAGCCTTTGTTTTATTTTATTGCATCATAGATTCTGTCACGGCAGTTGTTGTCCTTATAAAGGAAGAAACCGTCCATTCTGCTCTTGTAAGGCTCCTGAGGCTCAAAATTATTTCTGATACAGATTTCAAGCTGTTCAATAAGCTCGTCTGCAGTCTGAGTGAAAGGTCCGAAGCCCTCTTCCATCGGCAAATCAAGCTTTCGATAGCCGTGAGAAACACCCGCCTTGAACATATCATAATCGGGAACAAAATAAATGACAGGACAATTAAGATAAACGGAATCAAAAACAATTGACGAATAGTCCGTTATCATAAGACGGTATTCATCCATGTTTGTATCAAAGCCGTCAAGACTGATTCTGTCACTCTTCACTTCAAACAAATCATTATAACATTTAAATATGGGATGATTCTTGAAGTCAAGATAAAGGTCATTTTTTTCAAGAAGTTCGTGCAACTTTTCGGAATTGAGAATTGCATTTATCTCTTTGTAGAATGCAGAATTAAGGAACGCATTTCTCAGCTCAACACGGCTGTTATTGACAAGAGGTCCTATCAGGTTGCTTCTCCATGACGGTGAGAAAACAATTCTGTTCTTCTTTTCGCCGCCTGCCTGCATAAAGTCATAGCGAGGCATACCGCTCTTTATAAGGTCGCTTTCATCATATCCGTAGTTCTCGGTAAAATTCTTAACCTCAAATCCGCTTGAAACAACAACTTTGTCAATTATGCAACGTTCCTTCGAATACATATTCTTGAGAGTTGCGTGAAGAAGTCCGTGCTGAAGATAAACAAGCTCATACTGAGCAAGGTCGGAATACCAACGCATGGGACCCGCACCGTAAGGACACACATTCGAAAGATTTGAGAAAGATGTTATCAGTTTTTCACAGCTGAAATAATAACCCTTATGCTTTCTTGAACCGAACCAGATTATATTTTTCTGCTCTTCGGGCGTAAACTTTTCTTCAAGTGTATCTCTGTCACACTCATTAAGCACATAAAGACGCTTGACGCCGTCATTAATTTTTATATCATGTTTGAATTGGTCATAAGCATTGTCATAGACACCGTAGCGGTCAAGATAGAGCCATACTCTCTCTTTTTTCAGCTTATAAAAATGACCTAAAGCGCGATAAAAGATTATGCGGGGATTAATCTTGAAATAATGAACAAGATTGAACAAAGCGATTACAGTCATATAGATATATCCGCTGTGAAGTTTGTCCGACAGAATTTCGAACACCCCGTCTTTCTCCCTGTAACACTTGCCGTCATTGAAGAAAACTCTTTTCTTTTTTCCTCTTTGCAAAGGAATATGATGTCCGTAATAATAGCCGATTTTATAGGTCTTGCCGTTAATAACAACCTCAAGCTCAAAAGTCTTGACATTGCTCACATCAAGATTCAGCCTGAAGCGCCAGAATGTCGCGGTCTTGATGCCTGCATGATACTGCTCGTGTTCCGAATGGGTCAGTTCAATCTTCTGCCTTTTCCCGTCACAAACAAGATAAAGCTCAGGCATATCGGTATACATAAATACAGGCGACTTAAGGAAAGCATCCATGCTGAGCACGCCTTTTGAAACGCCGAATTTATTGACAACCGCAGTCACCTTTTTTGCTCTGTAAACTTCTTCGCCCTTGAAACAAAGTGTCAGTTCATCGCTGCACTCAAGGCTGATATTCTTGCTTCCCTTGAGCCCGAGAAGATAGTGTTTGTGATAAAGATCCATTGCAGGACGGTTCAGGATAACTTCATCATCAATTCTGTTGATGAGTGCCTTGAGTCTTGAAACAGCTTTCTCAAACTCTTCTTCGGTGTAATGATAAGGCAGAAGAACATCGGAAGTGCTCTTCCAGGTGATATCGTGAAGATAAAACGCCTGAAGATAAGGAGGAACTTCGTTTTCTGGATACATATTGAAGAATGTTTCCCACATATTCATGGTGTCCTCAAATATGTAATAAGCATTGCTTATTGAGCTTGTTGCCGCACCGGGTCTTCGCAGATAACGGTATTCGGGACCTGCACAGTAACCGATAGTCATCTTCTCCTTGAGAGTTGTGAAAATATATTTCTGGTCCTCGTGGAATTTAAGATTTGTATCAAACAAAATATCCGAGCCATCTGTTTTGTTTTTGACACAGATATTCATTGTTGACTGCGCAATATAGCAATTATTACCCTCGTTAAGGTCATAGATGCCCGATTCCTTGAGCACACGGTATCTGTAATGCACACCGAGTGCTTTTCCGTTACGGTAAGGCACTATTTTATATGTTACAAGGTCGGTTTCATCGTAATGTTCTTCAAAGAATTCGTAAACGCTTTCGAGAGTATCATCGGTAAGAGTGTCGTCTGCATCAAGAAAAAGGATATACTTGCCCCTTGCGAGCTCAATTCCTTTGTTTCTTGCGCTGGAAACTCCGCCGTTTTCCTTTGCAAAATAAACTATGTTTGAATATTTTTCAGCTGCTTTTTCGCAGATTTCGCCGCCGTTATCGGACGAGCCGTCATTGATAAAAATAATTTCAAAATCATCCTTATCCATTGACTGATCCATCAGACTTTCAACACAGCCTTCAAGATACTCTTCGCAGTTATAAACGGGTATAACAACAGAAACTTTATATCTGAAATCGGACATATTTTCATTCCTTTATCAGTTATTTTCTAATATATTACAATATCTGTAAAAAAAAATCAAGATATTATTAGGTTTTGACTGCATTGACACAAAAGGTATTAAAGTGTATCATATTTTTAACAGTATAATTTGTAACTTTATGCCAAAAACGGAGAAAATTATGACTAAGTACGATATTATCATATGCGGTGCGGGTCCTGCGGGCGCGGCTTTTGCGATGACAGCACCCAAAGAAACGAAGGTTCTTTTGCTTGACGGCACGGTTAATCCAAAGCCCTGCGGAGGTCTTCTTGCACCTGATGCGCAAAAAGCACTGGCAAGCTTTGAACTTACCCTGCCCAAAGAAATTCTTGTTGATCCTCAGATTTTTTCAGTCCGCACAATTGATATGAGCACAGGTCTTGTGAGAAGATATCAGAGAATGTATATCAATGTTGACCGAGATAAATTCGATAAATGGCTGGTTTCCCAAAGCGGCAGAAATGTTGAGATATTAAAGGCGAGGTTGGTAAACTGCTCAAAAGTGAACGGCGGTTTTGAAGCTGTTTGTAAAAACGAAAACGGTGATGAATTCACTGCGACAAGTAAATATATTGTAGGTGCGGACGGTGCAAACTCCATCATAAGACGCACATTTTTCCCAAAGCTGAAAACCCGTCAATACGTTGCAATTCAACAATGGTTTGATATTGACGAAAACACTCCCGATCCGTTCTATTCCTGCATTTTTGACCCCGAAACAAGTGAATGCTGCTCGTGGTCAATCTATAAAGATAACTATGTTATTTTCGGCGGAGCTTATGAGCCTGAGCATTGCCGTGAGCGGTTTGAAAAGCAGAAAGAGAAAATGAAAAACTTCGGACTTGAACTCAAAAACCCCGTGAAAACCGAAGGCTGTCTTGTGTTGCGTCCGTCCTCTCCGGCAAGCTTCTGCACAGGAAATGACGGAGTTTTTCTCATCGGCGAAGCGGCAGGCTTTATAAGTCCCAGTTCACTTGAAGGCATAAGCAGTGCAATAAACAGTGCGGTTGCTCTCAGCGATTCATTCAAGGAGGGCAGCAATATTCACGGCAAATATTCGAGGAAAGTAATTCTCCTGCGAGCCAAACTTCTCGCCAAAAATCTTAAATGTCCGTTTATGTACAACCCACAGCTCAGAAAGCTTGTGATGAAATCGGGAATTACTGCACTTAAATTGAAATAAATCCGTTGACACAAGCACGAAACAGTAGTATTATTTTATATGTATGGATTAATACACAGGAGGTTTGTTATGACCAGATACGAAAGCGCAAAAGAGCTTTACGCAAAATTCGGTATAGATACCGAAGCCGCGCTTGCAAAGCTTGCAGACACCACTATTTCCGTGCATTGCTGGCAAGGCGATGACGTTGGCGGTTTTGACGGCGATGATGCTCTCTCCGGCGGTATTCAGACAACGGGTAACTATCCCGGCAAGGCCAGAAACCCCGAAGAACTTATGGCGGATATAGACAAGGCATTCAGCCTTATTCCCGGCAAGAAAAAACTTAATCTCCACGCTTGCTATGCTATTTTTGACGGCAACAGAGCAGACAGAAATGCTCTCAGACCCGAACATTTCGCAAAATGGGTTGAGTTTGCAAAGGAAAGAAATATCGGCATCGACTTTAACCCAACTTTCTTTTCACATCCTATGGTGAAAGACGGTCTCACTCTTTCATCACCCGATGAAGAGGTACGCAAATTCTGGGTTGAGCACGGCAAACGCTGCGTTGAGCTTTCCGATTTTTTTGCAAAAGAAACAGGATATCCCTGTGTTATGAACATATGGATTCCTGACGGCTACAAGGATATTCCCGCGGACAGACTTTCTCCCCGTCTCCGTTTCAAGAAATCACTTGATGAAATTCTTGAAATACCTTATGACAAGAACAACGTTTACATAACTCTTGAATCAAAGGTTTTCGGCATCGGACTTGAAAGCTACACCGTAGGCTCTGCAGAATTCTGCCTCAGCTATTCAATCAGCAAGGGCATCACTCCCCTTATGGATAACGGTCACTACCACCCCACCGAACTTGTTTCGGACAAAATCCCCTCAATGCTTGCATTCAGCGAAAAAATCGCTCTGCACATCACAAGGGGCGTGCGTTGGGACAGCGACCATGTGGTTATCCTTGATGACGAAACAAAAGAAATTGCAAAAGAAATTGTCAGAAACGATGCTCTTGACAGAGTGTTCATCGCAACAGACTATTTTGACGCTTCAATCAACCGAATCAGCGCTTGGGTAACGGGTGTCAGAAACGTTCAGAAGGCTCTTCTTTTTGCACTTCTTCAGCCTTCACAGAAAATGAAGGAATTGCAGGACAACGCTGAATTCACCGAACTTATGGTACTCAGCGAAGAAATGAAAACAATGCCTATGGGCGATGTATGGGCAGAGTTTCTTGAAAGACAAGGCACAGATAACTGCTATATCGGCAGTATTAAAGAATATGAAGAAAAGGTATTGGTGAACAGAAAATGAAAAATATTATGGAAGCACCCTTCGTTGTAGGAATGTGCAAAGCAACAGCTAATATGTATCGTATGGGCTGGGACGAAAGAAACGGCGGCAACATCAGCGTTATGCTTGAAAACGATGAAGTTGCTGAATATCTTGATATCAACGCTCCCATCAGAAGCTTTGATATGGGCTTTGACGCAAGCGTTCTTGCAGGCAAAATCTTTATTGTTACAGGCACAGGCAAATACTTCAAGAATGTTGAAGATGACCCCGAAAACAACCTCGGCATCATCAAAATTGCCGAAAACGGCACAACAGCAGAAGTTCTTTGGGGCTACAGTGACGGAGGCAGACCCACATCAGAGCTTCCCGCTCACCTTATGAGCCACATTTCAAGACTCTCAAAGAACCCCGAAAACAGAGTTATCATGCACAGCCATCCTACAAACACTCTTGCAATGACTTATGTTCACGAACTCAGCGAAAAGAAGTTCACACATTCACTCTGGGAAATGTGCACCGAGTGCATGGTAGTTTTCCCTGACGGCATCGGCGTTCTTCCCTGGATGGTTTGCGGCACAAACGAAATCGGTATCGCAACAGCTGAAAAGATGAAGGAATTCCGCCTTGTTATCTGGGGTCAGCACGGTATCTACGGTTGCGGTAAAGACCTTGACGAAGCATTTGGTCTTATCGAAACAGTTGAAAAGGCAGCTCAGCTCTATATGATGACTGCTCACCTGCCCAGAGTTAACACAATCACAGACCCCGACCTTGTTGAAATCGTTAAAGCATTCAAGCTTGAAGATGTATACAGAAGAGACTTTCTTAATCTTTAATTAATTGGAGGAAACTCAAAATGGCAAACAGATTTGTACTTAACGAAACATCATACCACGGCAAAGGCGCAATCGCTGCTATTGCTGATGAATTCAAAGCAAGAGGCTTCGCAAAGGCTCTTGTTTGCTGTGACCCCGACCTCATCAAGTTCGGTGTTGCAGACAAGGTTTTCAACGTTCTTAAGGGCGCTGACATTGCATACGATGTATTCAGCACAATACAGGCTAACCCCACAATTGAAAATGTTCAGGCAGGCGTAGAAGCATTCAAGGCAAGCGGCGCAGATTGCATCATCGCAGTTGGCGGCGGTTCATCAATGGATACAGCAAAAGCAATCGGTATCATCATCACAAACCCTGAATTTGCAGATGTTGTTTCACTTGAGGGTGTTGCTCCCACAAAGAACAAGTGCGTTCCCATTATCGCAGTTCCCACAACAGCAGGTACTGCAGCTGAAGTTACAATCAACTACGTTATCACAGACGCTCAGAACAACAGAAAGATGGTTTGCGTTGACGTTCACGATATCCCCGTTGTTGCAGTTGTTGACCCCGACATGATGTCAACAATGCCCGCAGGTCTTACCGCCGCAACAGGTATGGACGCTCTTACTCACGCTATTGAAGGCTACATCACAAAGGGCGCATGGGAGCTCAGCGATATGTTCCACATCAAGGCTATCGAAATCATCGCAAGAAGCCTCAGAGGCGCAGTTGCAAACACAGATGACGGCAGAGAAGGAATGGCTCTCGGTCAGTATGTTGCAGGTATGGGCTTCTCAAACGTAGGTCTCGGCATTGTTCACTCAATGGCTCATCCCCTCGGTGCTCTTTATGACACACCTCACGGCGTTGCAAACGCTATCATCCTTCCCACAGTTATGGAATACAATGCACCTGCAACAGGTGAAAAGTACAGAGACATTGCAAAAGCTATGGGTGTTGAAGGCGTTGACGCAATGAGCCTTGAAGATGCAAGAAAAGCTGCTATCGATGCTGTTAAGCAGCTTTCAATCGATGTCGGCATTCCCGCTGACCTCAAAGAAATCGTTAAGGCTGAGGATATCCCCTTCCTTGCTCAGTCTGCATTTGACGATGCTTGCCGTCCCGGCAACCCCAGAGACACAAGTGTTGAAGAAATCACAGCTCTTTACAACTCACTTATGTAATTCAAAAATAACAAAAGCCGCTTTCTTCGGGAAGCGGCTTTTTTGCATAATTTTATGTGAATAATATCACTTTGATTAACAAAACCCCGTGATTCGTAGTACAAAACAACAAAATTTTGCAAGAATGCAAAATAACACTTGCAAAATTCAAACATATAATATACAATATATGACATTGAGCTGAAATATCCGGAGGTTATCAAAATGAACATTCAGAATTTATCACGCGAGCAGCTTTCAGCAAGACTTGCAGCTCTCACGGAAGAATATAACTCATACAAAGCAATGGGTCTTAAGCTGGATATGTCCCGCGGAAAGCCCAGCAAACTTCAACTGGACCTGGTCAGCGATCTGCTGACCGTTCTGCAGACCCCCGAGGACTGCTTCGACGGCGATATCGACTCCCGTAACTACGGTGAGCTGGCCGGTCTGCCCTCCGCCCGTGCTTACTGGGCTGAAATTCTGGGCTGCAAGGCAGAACAGACCATCGTTGGCGGTACCGCCAGTTTGAACCTTATGTTCGATGTGATCGCAAGAGCTTATTCCCACGGCCTGCTCAATAGCCCTAAGCCCTGGTGCAAGGAGGAAACTGTCAAGTTCCTTTGCCCCAGTCCCGGATATGACCGTCATTTTACCGTTACTGAGTTCTTTGGCGCTCAGCTGATCACTGTTCCCATGACCGCTACCGGTCCTGATATGGATATGGTTGAGGATCTGGTTAAGGATCCTCAGGTTAAGGGTATCTGGTGTGTGCCTAAATATTCAAACCCCGATGGCATCATCTACTCCGAGGAAACTGTTCGCCGTTTTGCGAACTTGAAACCCGCTGCACCTGACTTTGCTATCATGTGGGATAACGCATACTGCATCCATGAGTTTGAGGGCGAGTATGTTCCTTTCCCGGATATCATTTCTCTTTGCGCCGAGGCCGGCAATCCTGATATGGTTTACGAGTTTGCTTCAACCTCTAAGATCACTCTGGCTGGTGGTGGTATCTCTGTGATGGCTACCTCTGAGGCTAATATTGCATACTTCAATAAGCTG
>CALFPM010000038.1 GCA_937919155.1 uncultured Clostridia bacterium | reverse complement strand
TATTGAAAATATATTTTCTTCTCATTGTGGCAATACTCAATCAATGACTGATTTTAACGATATTAAAAGAGTTGTTGTCGGTTATATCGGTCAGGAAAGGTAAAGTAATGATTTTTGATTTGATAAGAAACGGATTTTCCGTTGAAGTTATGATGAATTTACTCGCAAGAGTGTTTGTTGTTTTTTGCACTCTTCCCGTTCATGAATATGCTCATGCGTTTGTTGCAACAAAACTCGGTGATCAGACCGCAAGGCTCAAGGGCAGGTTCACTCTTGCGCCTTTCGCACATATCGACATTATAGGAGCACTGATGATTTTTCTCGTGGGTTTCGGATATGCAAAACCTGTTCCCGTTAATCCCAGAAATTTTAAAAATCCCAAAGCAGGTATGGCACTGACAGCGCTTGCAGGTCCTGTTTCAAACATTCTTATGGCACTTGTGTTTATGCTCCTTGCCAACGGTATAAACATTGTGTATATGAGAACGGGTGCTGTGTTTGCAAGTGCGGCAATCACATTTTTTATTGCAGCGGCAAACATAAACTGCTGTCTTGCAGTGTTCAATCTTCTTCCCATACCTCCGCTTGACGGCTCAAGGATTGCAACATTGCTTATTCCGAGCAAATATTATTTCAAAATAATGCAGTATGAGCGCTACATTATTCTCGGAGTTTTTGTTCTTATATTTATCGGTGTACTTGATATACCACTCAGTTTCCTCACGGGGCTTCTTATGAGCGGCATCAACTTTTTGGCAAAGCTTCCGTTTTCGATGTTTTAACGGTTGACCGAAAGGGGTTAATTATATTTTGGAAAAGCTACAGTATAAGCTTGAAGTCTTTGAGGGTCCTATGGATCTGTTGCTTCAGCTTATTGCAAAAAAGAAGGTCAGCATAAATGATGTTCCCATTATGGAAATCATTGAGCAATATCTTGAGTATGTCCGCCTTATGCAGGAGGATAACCTCGATGTTTCCAGTGAGTTTCTTGAAATGGCGGCACGCCTTCTTTATATCAAGACCGTTTCTCTTCTTCCTGTTCATGAAGAGGCTGAAAAGCTTGTTGAAGAACTCAGAGGTGAGCTGACGGAATATCAGGATTGCAAGCTTGTTGCAGGCAAGCTTCAGAATCAGGCAAAGGGATTTGAGTTTTATTCAAGACCTCCTGAAGAAATTGAAGTTGATATGACTTACACAAGAATTCACGAACCTGCAGAAATTTTCAAAGCATATATTGCCGCAGTCGGAAAGGGAAAGAGAAAGTTGCCTCCGCCCATTGAAGCATTCAGAGGCATAGTTGCTCACAAAATTGTTTCCGTTGCGTCAAGAATAAGTTTTATCATTGACAAGTTCAAATCCAAGAAGAATCACAGATTTATTTCATTTTTTGAAGAATCTGAATCACGCTCTGAAATGGTGGCGACTTTCCTTGCACTTCTTGCAATGGCAAAGGCGAAGCGCATTCAGTTTGACGGTCAGGGCGAGGATGTACGCATAACATTGCTTGAGGGCGGAGAGGAGAAAATCGAAATTGACGAATGAACAGATACGCGCTGCGTGCGAAGCAATACTCTTTGCCTCGGGAGAGCCTGTTGAGGTTTCCCGAATTGCTCAGGCACTTGAGCTTGAGCCTGATGTTGTTTCGGGCGCATTGTGGGAGCTTTCACGGAGCCTTGATGAAAGAGGCAGCGGAATTTGTCTGCTCCGTCTTGGCAGCAAATATCAGCTTTGCTCCCGTGTTGAATATGCACAGCAGGTCAGGAATGTACTTGACATAAAGAAGAACGCTCCGCTTTCACCTGCGGCGTTTGAGGTTCTTGCGGTTGTTGCTTACAATCAGCCTGTAACCAAAGCTTACATTGAGCAGATACGAGGCGTTGATTGCTCGGGTGTAGTTGCAACACTTTGCCAGAAAGGCTTGCTGGAAGAAAAAGGCAGACTTGATTTGCCGGGCAGACCTCTTCTCTACGGCACAACACCTGACTTCCTCAGATGTTTCTGCTTATCATCTCTTTCAGATTTGCCCGAGTTACCTGAAAAAACAGAGGCAGAAATTGAAAATGATGATGAGATTGATAATGAACAGGGCGAACAAATCAGAGATTTCTTCCAGACTGAAAATGAAGAATAGGAGGCGATACTTTGACGGCACTTTACATAATTCTCGGAATTCTTGCTTTTTTTGTGATTTTGCTTTCTGTTAAATTTGCGGTAACCGTTCACTATGAAGATGATGTTGCGGTGTCCGTTAAGTGGCTTTTCCTGAAGTTCAACATTCTTCCAAAAAAAGAAAAGGAAGATAAACCCAAAAAGGAAAAAGAGAAGAAAAAGAAGGAAGAAAAGCCTGAGGAAAAAAGCGAAATTATTCCCGAACCCAAGAAAAAGAAAAAGGATAATATGTTTGTCCGTTTTTATCGCAACAGAGGTGTTGAAGGGGTTGTTGAGCTTCTCAAAGATACTGCCAAAGCAGTCGGCGGAATGTTCGGCAGAATCGGCAGAGCATTCACATTTGAAGAACTCATCATTTCGCTTGTTGTCGGTGCAGGGGACTCTGCAGAAACAGCAATCAAATACGGCAAAACCTGTTCGGTTGCATTTCCTGCCATGGGTCTGATAGTTGATACAATGAGGGTTAAAAAATATAACATTGAGATTAACCCCGATTTTATCACAGGCAAAAACATCGCAAGGCTTCATACTCAGATTTCGGTGAGACCGATAAAGCTTATCAATGCGGTTATTATTGTTGCATTTGAGCTTTTGTTCAAAGTTGTATTAAAACTGCTTAAGCACAGCAAAGCTCCTACAGCGGATGTGGAAAAGCAGGTTAATAAATAATAAAAATTTTTGAAAGGTGGAAAACAAAATGAAAGAACAGTCAGCATCAGGAATTCTCGGAACATCAATTGAAAAGATTAAGGATCTTGTGGATGTCAGCACAATTATCGGTGATCCCATCAAAATCAGTGAAACACTTCAGATTATCCCTGTTTCAAAGGTAACATACGGATTTGCTTCAGGCGGCACAGACTTCCCCTCAAAGAATAATCAGGAACTTTTCGGCGGCGGCGGCGGAGCAGGCATCACAATTTCTCCCGTTGCTTTCCTTGTTGTCAATAACGGAAATGTTTCTGTTAAGTACATCAACGCAGCAGAAGGCTCAGTTGAAAGAGTAATCGGCATGGTGCCCGATATTGTTGATAAGGCAACAGATGTAATCAGCCAGCTCAAGAATAAGGACAACACCGTTGACAATGCAATCAACGATTATATGGCATCAACAGAGCCCAACGCATAATTATTAAAAGACATTCATCCGCATATATTTTTAACAAAAATATTTGTGAGGATGAGTTGATTGAAAAAATTAATCTCCATTTTGCTTGCGGTGCTTATGATTCCCGTTTTTTCGGATTTGTCGGCATATGGATTTTCCGATGTTTCGGCTCAAGCGGCAGTGCTTGTCTGTGTTAACAGCGGCGAAGTGCTGTATTCCAAAAATCAGCACAAAAAGCTTTCTATGGCAAGCACAACCAAGATTATGACTTCCTTACTCGCTTTGGAGCATCCTTTCCCCGATGCGGAAATAACCGTTACGGAGAAAATGGTAAATGTGGAAGGCACGTCAATGGGTCTTCTTGCAGGGGACAGCGTTTCTTTGCGTGAGCTTGTTTACGGAATGCTCATTCAATCGGGCAATGATGCCGCAAACGCCGTTGCGTGTGTGCTGGGAGGCGATTCAGACAGCTTTTCAAAGCTTATGAATAAGCGCGCAAAAGAAATAGGTATGAACAACACCAATTTCGTAACGCCGTCAGGTCTTGATGATGAAAATCACTACTCAACGGCTTATGATATGGCGCTGCTTGCTGCTGAATGCATCAAAAACCCTGAGTTTGCCCATATGTGTTCTCAAAAAAGAGTAAGCTTGACATACGGCAATCCGCCTTATCTCCGAACTTTAAAAAATCACAACCGTTTGTTGTGGCTTTACGAAGATTCGATCGGAATAAAAACAGGATTTACCAAGAAAAGCGGCAGATGCCTTGTCAGTGCGGCTGAAAGGGACGGAATAACTCTGGTTGCGGTCACTTTGAAAGCACCCGATGATTGGAATGACCATATTGCTATGTTTGAATACGGCTTTTCGAAATGCAAGGGCGTTGAATTGACCTGTGATACGGGCGGTGCGACACTTGCCGTTGCAGGAGGAAATAAAAGCTCGGTTAAAGTCAGACCGGCAGATTCCGTCAGCTGGATTTCGGGCAGAAAAGCAGAGGTCAGAATTCTTCTTCCCCGCTTTGTTTATGCTCCTGTTAATGAGGGAGATGTTGTGGGAAAAGCGGTTTTTACTTCCGATGGAAAAGTAATCGGAGAATCGCTTGTTCTTGCATCGGAAGATGTATTGTTCAAAAATATGCCCGAGGAAAATCGCAAGAATGAAATGGATTGGTTTTCGTTATTATCTGAAAAGATAAAAGATTTTTTCAATGTTTCAGAGGTGAATTAATTGGCTGATAATAAAATCAGGCTTCAGAAATTTTTATCCGAGGCAGGCGTTGCTTCAAGGCGCAAAGCTGAGGATATGATAAGGAACGGATCGGTAAAGGTCAACGGTGCCGTTGCTCAGATCGGTGACAGTGTTGACCCTAAGAGAGACACGGTTACCGTCAAGGGTAAAAAAGTAAGAAAAGAGAGCAATCTTCGATATATTCTTCTTAATAAACCAAGAGGCTATGTGACCACAACCGATGATGAATTGGGCAGAAAGTGCGTTCTTGAGCTTGTCAAGGATGTCAAAGAGCGTGTTTATCCCGTAGGCAGGCTTGACAGAATATCCGAAGGCGCGCTTATTCTCACTAATGACGGTGCCTTTGCAAATGCAATGATGCATCCCTCGCGTCATGTTCCCAAAACTTACAGAGTAACAGTCAGACCCGATATCTCGGCAGAGAAAGTTGACTTGCTTTCAACAGGCATTGAGCTTGACGGCAGAATTACTGCCCCTGCAGATGTTTATGTTATCTCAAGAGAAGAGGGCAGAGCTGTGCTTGAAGTTGTTCTCTATGAGGGCAGAAACAGGCAGATCCGCCGTATGTGCGAGGCAGTTGACCTTGAGGTTGCAAGGCTTCGCAGAATTGCCATCGGTTCAGTGAAACTCGGTATGCTTCAGACGGGCGATTGGCGTGATCTCACCGCGGCGGGGGATGAAAGACTTTTCAAATCAGCAGGCTTGAAATCCGCAGGAGGTAAAAAATGATCAGATTTATTCCATTTGAAGAAAACGGTGTAATCGGTTTTGCCGCCGTTGAGGGTGAAAATAAAACGGGCGTCTGCACTTTCAGTATCAATGGTTTTTATATGACTTTTGATTCTGTTGAGTGTTCTGACGATATTGTTACCGAAGGTCTTGCAAGATCGGCAATGAATTATGCCGCCAACAGAAATGTTTATATCGCAAAAATCAGTAAGGAGCTTTCGTCACCTGCATTTATAAGGCTCGGCTTCCGGGGTGATGATGTTTTGAGCGTTGAGATTCCCGAGGCTCTTGCATCGGGATGCACTTGCGGTATTTAAAAATAAACAGGAGATGTTAATCCAATGATAAAAAGTATGACAGGCTACGGCAGAAGCCAACAGCTTGCAGACGGAATGAATATAACGGTTGAAATCAAAAGTGTCAACCACAGATATTTTGAATTTTCGTCAAGACTTCCCAGAAACTATGGTTTTCTTGATGAAAAACTGAAAAGTTTTTTTAACGGCAAACTCACAAGAGGCAAGATGGAATGCTATGTTCAGATTGAAGCGGTTGAAGAACCTGATACCGTAATCAGCCTCAATCATTCACTTGTCAAAGGTTATCTTGATGCATACAAAGAACTTGCCGAAACTTACGGACTTCAAAATAATGTTAAAGTTTCGGATATTTCAAGAGTAAGCGATATCTTTATGGTACGCAAACAAGCTGCGGATGAAGAAAAAATCTGGGCAGCGGTGCAGACAGTTGCGGAGGCTGCTCTTGACGGCTTTGTTGCAATGAGAGAGAGAGAAGGCGCAAGGCTTAAGGCAGATGTTCTTTACAGACTCGATGAAATAATCAGCAATGTTGAGTTCATTGAAGAACGCTCTCCTCAGACCGTTAAAGAGTATAACGAAAAACTTCTCGGAAGACTTAAGGAACTGCTTGGCGAAACTCATATTGATGAGCAGAGAATCCTTACCGAAGCTGCAATATTTGCAGATAAAATTGCGGTTGCTGAGGAAACTGTCAGACTTCGCAGTCATATTTCTCAGCTTCGTTCATTCCTTGAGCAGAGTGAAGCAGTCGGCAAAAAGATGGATTTCCTTGTTCAGGAACTCAACCGAGAAGCAAACACAATCGGTTCAAAAGCACAGGATGTTGAAATTGCACGCCGCGTGGTTTCCATAAAGGCTGAAATTGAAAAAATCCGTGAGCAGATTCAGAATATTGAGTAATAACGGAGGCAAAAGAAATGAAGCTGATAAACATCGGTTTCGGTAATATGATAAACGCAAGCCGTCTGGTTGCCATTGTAAGTCCCGAATCAGCTCCCATAAAGAGAATTATTCAGGAATGCAAAGAAAAGGGAACACTTATTGATGCCACCCACGGCAGACGCACAAGAGCGGTTATCATTACCGACAGCGACCATGTTATCCTCACTTATTTGCAGAGCGAAACAGTTGCAAACAGACTCAACGATGAAATGGACGAGCTTGAAGATGAGGAGGATGAAGATGACTGATAAAGGAATTTTAATTACCGTGTCCGGACCTTCAGGTTCGGGCAAGGGGACTGTTCTCGGAGAACTTATCAAGAAACGCGAAGATGTAAAAATTTCGGTGTCAATGACAACCCGCCAAAAAAGAAACGGCGAAATTGATGGTAAGAGCTATTATTTTGTGGACAGAACATATTTTGAGAAAAAAATTTCCACAAACGGTATGCTCGAATACGCAGAATATGCGGGCAATTATTACGGCACTCCCAAGGAGCCCGTTGATGAAATGCTCCGTGAGGGCAAGGCAGTGATTCTTGAAATTGATGTTCAGGGTGCTGATAAGATAAAGCAGATTTATCCTGATGTAGTCCGTATTTTTATAATGCCTCCCTCGGTCAGTGTTCTTGAAAGAAGACTCAGAGGCAGAAACACTGAGGACGAAGAAACAATAAATCACAGACTTGTTATCGCCAAGGGCGAAATGAAAATGGCTTCCGAATATGATTTCATTGTTGTCAATGATGATCTTGAAGAAGCAGTAAATGATATTGAAACAATTATAGGTGCCGAAAGACTCAAGGCATCAAGAAATAAAAAATTATTAAGTGAGGTAATCAATTATGTTTAATCCCGATTTAAGAGGCGTACTCAAAAACCATCTCAGCCGTTATTCACTTGTTACTGCAACAGCTAAGAGAGCAAGAGAAATTGCAGAAAATGCTGAAGAGAATAAGGTTATCATTACAGAAAAACCCGTCAGCCTTGCACTTGAAGAAATTCTTGCAGGTGACTATGTTATCGTTGAACCTGAAGAAATCAGAAATATCTGATTGAATTAAATTCGGAAAAAGGGGAGTGAATCAAATGAAATATGCAAGGGTTGCGGTTGAAAAAGCTGTTTTTACCTTTGATAAACTCTTTGATTACGCTATCCCTGCCGATTTGGAAGCCTCAGCACAAAAAGGATGCAGAGTCACCGTGCCTTTTGGCCGCACAAACAAAAAATGCATCGGTATTATTTTTGATGTCGGTGACACAACAGACAGCAAAAGCGTAAAAAAAATTGCCGATGTGCTTGATGAAAGTCCTCTTCTTAATGAAGAAATGCTTAAGCTTGCCGTGTGGGTCAAAGACCGTACATTCTGCACACTTTATGAGGCTGCAAGGGCAATGTTGCCCACAGGCATAAATCACAGAATTGTTGCATCATATGCCGTTAACTCCGAATGCCCGTCACAGGTTCTTGATGAGTTTGATGAAACACAGGCGGAAATTTTTGCATATCTCCGAAAACGCGGTGTTTTCGTCAAGGCGGATAATATTTTTAATGCACTCGGACTTAAGAATTCATTACCCGTGCTTGAAAAAATGGCTAAAAACGGTGCGCTTCTGTGCAGCTATGATGCGGTCCGCAATCTTGGTGATTTAACCGTAAAAATGCTTCGTCCCGTTGCTGTTGAACAGCCTAAAAAGCTGACCAAAAAGCAAAAAGAGATGTACGATGTGTTGATGGACACAGGCGTTGCCAGTGTCAAAGAGCTTTGCTATTTTACGGGTCTTACTCCCGCGGTAGCCAACGCTCTTGTCAGCAACGGTGTTGCTGAGTTTTATGAGCAGGAAGTCATAAAGCTGCCTGAATTTGCGGATGCTAAAGGTGAAAAAACGGAAATTAAACTTACCGATGAGCAAAAATCCGCATACACCCGTTTGTCGGAGCTTTCTTTGAGCGGCAAGCCTTCGGTTTCTTTGCTTTACGGCGTAACGGGCAGCGGAAAAACTTCGGTTTATATGAGCGTTATTGACAGGGTGCTTGATGAAGGCAAGTCTGTTATTGTTATGGTTCCCGAAATAGGTCTTACCCCTCAGACGATATCACTTTTCTGCAAAAGATACGGAGGAGATATAGCTGTTTTTCACAGTGCGCTTTCAATAAGAGAGCGTCTTGAACAGTGGAAAAGAGTAAAGAAAGGTCTTGCCAGAATCATAATCGGCACTCGCAGTGCAGTGTTTGCGCCTGCTGAAAACATCGGTCTTATTATCATTGATGAGGAGCAGGAGCATACTTATAAATCCGAGCAGACTCCACGCTACAATGCAATTGATGTTGCAAAATTCAGAGCATCATACAACAACTGTTTGCTTATTCTTGCATCTGCAACGCCCAGCGTTGAAAGCTATGCGGCGGCGCAGAGCGGAAGATATGAGCTTTGCACGCTTGCTAACAGATACGGCAACGCGGTTTTACCCGATGTAGTTACTGTTGATATGCGAACTGCAGAAAAAGCAAAGGGAAGTAAAGCGATCAGCATGACACTGTATGAGAGCCTTAAAGAAAATTTGGAAAACGGCAGGCAATCCATACTTTTAATTAACAGACGCGGATTTCATACTTTTGCCGCGTGTACCGCTTGCGGAGAAGTTATA
Organism: uncultured Clostridia bacterium; assembly: GCA_937919155.1. Taxonomy (GTDB): domain Bacteria; phylum Bacillota; class Clostridia; order Oscillospirales; family Acutalibacteraceae; genus CAG-177. The sequence continues at coordinate 12,025 of CALFPM010000038.1, read as the reverse complement.
TGTTGCCCTCATTGCAGCATTTCAATGACATATCATAGCGCAAACAGCCGCCTGATGTGCCATTATTGTGGTTATTCCGTTCCGTTTTCAAGTGTTTGCACTGAATGCGGCAAGGATGCCGTCAGATATTCAGGGTTCGGAACTCAGAAAATTGAGGATGAACTCGCATCGCTTTTGCCCGATGCAAAAATAATGCGTATGGACACTGATTCCACAGCAGGCAAAAATTCACACGAAAAGCTTCTGGATAGCTTTTCGAAAGGTGAATATGATATAATGATCGGCACTCAGATGGTTGCAAAGGGTCTCAATTTTCCCAATGTAACCCTTGTTGGTGTTGTTTCCGTTGACCAACAGCTTTATAACGATGATTTCAGAAGCCTTGAAAAAACTTTTTCACTGCTCACTCAGGTTGTGGGCAGGTCAGGCAGAGGAGAGCTGAAAGGTCAGGCTGTTATCCAGACATTAACCCCTGAAAACGAAATTATCCGTCTTGCCGCAAAGCAGGATTATGATGAATTTTTCAAAACGGAAATCAGGCTTCGTAAAGGACTTGTTTATCCGCCGTATTGCGACCTTTGTGTTATCGGTTTTACCGGTGAAAATGACACGGTGGTAAAAACTGCTGCGAGAGAAACGCTTGATTTGCTCAAAAACTATGTAAAGGATGAGTACGAGGGTGAAAAGATAATCGTACTCGGACCAATGCCTGCAAGAGTAGCCAAAATAAGCGAAAAGTACAGGCACAGAATAATTATCAAATGCCGTAACACGGCAAGATTCAGACAAATGATTTCAAAAATACTTGTGAAAATGGGAACTGATTCCCGTTTTTTAAGTGTAACCGTATTTGCCGATATCAATCCCGATACGGCAATATGAATACTTAATTTTATCCCGGAAAGGATTGACATTTATGGCAATCAGAAACATAGTTAAAATCGGTGATCCGATTCTGGCTAAAACATCACGTAAAGTTGAAAATTTTGATGCACGCCTCTGGCAGCTTCTTGACGATATGAAGGAGACTATGTACAGCGCAAACGGCGTTGGTCTTGCTGCCGTGCAGGTTGGCATTTTAAGAAGAGTTGTCGTTATTGATTGCGGTGACGGATATATTGAACTTATTAATCCCGAGATAATCAGCAGCGAGGGTTCTCAGCTTGCAGAGGAAGGTTGTCTTTCTCTGCCCGGAGAGGTTGGTGTCACCAGCCGCCCCGCAGTTGTGAGAGTTAAAGCACAGGACAGAAACGGAAAGTGGTGCATCTATAAGGGCGAAGAGCTTAAGGCTCGTTGCTTCTGCCATGAGCTTGACCATCTTGACGGAATTGTGTTCACTCAGAGAGTTGTTAAAAAGGAGATTGCGGAATGAGAGTAGTTTTTATGGGCACACCCGAATTCGCGGTGCCTTGCCTTCAAAAGCTTATTGACTGCGGTCACGAGGTAACAGGAGTTTTCACTCAGCCTGATAAACCTCAGGGCAGAAAAATGATTCTGACTCCTCCTCCTGTGAAAACTCTTGCACTTGAACACGGCATTCCCGTTTATCAGCCTGTTAAAATGCGTGACGGCACAGCTCTTGAGATGCTCAGACAGGCAGATCCCGAGCTTGTGATTGTTGTGGCTTACGGCAAAATCCTTCCCAAGGAAATCCTTGAATTTCCTGAGCACGGATGCATCAATATTCATGCATCTCTTCTCCCGAAGCTCAGAGGTGCGGCGCCTATTCAGTGGTCTGTCATCAACGGATTTGAGAAAACAGGTGTCACTTCAATGCAGATGGATGAGGGACTTGATACAGGTGATATGCTCATCAAAGGAGAAATTGAAATCGGTGAAAACGAAACTGCCGGCGAGCTTCACGACAGACTTTCTGTTCTCGGAGCCGAAGTTCTCGAAAAGACAATTGATGCGCTTATTAAAGGTGAACTTAAACCTGAAAAGCAGAATCATGATGAGTTCACTTATGCATCAATGCTTTCAAAAGAGCTTTCTCCCATTGATTGGTCAATGACCGCACAGCAGGTTCACAACAAAATACGCGGACTTTCACCCTGGCCCTCTGCAAATGCGGTGCTTTGTGACAGAAAAGTGAAGATTCACAAAAGTGTTCTCGCTCCTGAAAAGGGAAATAAAGCGGGAGAGGTGGTTGTTTGTGACAAGCGTCTTGTTGTTTGTTGCGGAGATATGAATTGTATAGAAATTCTTAATCTTCAGGCAGAGGGCAAGAAGGCTATGTCGGCATCGGATTTTCTCAGAGGAAATCCCGTTGAAAAAGGCGTAATTTTCAAATAATCGGAAAGGGAGTATATATTTAATGTATTACGGAATGTTTTTTGATTATTGGTATATTATTCTTGTTATTCCTGCAATGATTCTTGCAGGTTGGGCACAGATTAAAGTTAAATCAACTTACAGCAAATATTCTGCAGTGCTCAATGCAAGAGGAATTACGGGCGCATATGCTGCTCAGGCAGTGCTTACTCACTACGGAATAACCGATGTCCGCATTGAGCAGACATCAGGAAAACTGACAGACCATTATGACCCTAAGGCAAAGGTTATTCGTCTTTCGGAGGGTGTTTACAACGCAACATCAATTGCAGCTGTCGGTATTGCCTGTCACGAGGCAGGTCACGCCGCTCAGCATGCTCAGAATTATGTTCCCATCAAAATAAGAACGGCACTTGTTCCTGTTTGTAATATCGGTTCAACAATCGGCATTCCTCTTGCTTTGATTGGTCTTGTTCTTGGCTTTGGTCCTCTTGTTACAATCGGTCTTGTGCTTTACGGTGCAATCTTTGCATTTCAGCTTGCAACGCTTCCCGTTGAATTCAACGCAAGCCGCAGGGCAATCAGCGTTATTGAACAGACACATTTGCTTTATGAAGATGAGGTAGGAAGTGCGAGAAAAGTGCTTTCGGCTGCCGCAATGACCTATGTTGCATCGATGATTGTTGCACTTGCCAACCTGATAAGGCTTGTGCTCAGATTCAACAGAAGAAGATAATCCATCTTGAAAGGATGTTAAATTTATGAAGAGTGCGAGGCAGGTCGCATTTGAAGCTCTGTTAAAAATCCACCGTGACGGTGCATATTCCAACCTTGTTGTGGACAGTTTGCTTAAGGACAATCCCGAACTCGATGAGAGGGATAAAGCCTTTGTTTGCAATCTTGTTTACGGCACACTTGACAGGCTCATTCTTATTGATTATAACCTTGGTTTATATCTTAATCAGCCTGTTAAAAAGCTGAAGCCTGAGCTTCACACCATTCTCAGAATGGGTACATATCAGCTTTTATTTATGGATAAAGTGCCGTCAAGAGCCGCTGTTAACGAAAGTGTAAATCTTGCAAAAGTGAATAAGTCTTCCTTTGCAGCATCGCTTGTCAATGCGGTTTTGCGCAGAGTGTCGGATAACGGAGTCAGACTTCCCGAAGGGGGAGAAGACAATCCGTCATATCTTGCTGTCAAGTATTCCTGCCCCGAATGGATTATTTCCCTTTGGATTAATGCTTACGGTCTTGATAATGCAGTCGCTCTCGCTGAAAAAGCACTTGAGCCTGCTCCTATAGTAATCAGAACCAACACAACAAAAATCTCTCCCGATGAGCTTATCTGGAAGCTTGCAGAGGAGGGTGTTGTAAGTGAAAAATCAAATATAATTCCCGAAGCACTTATTGTCAGCAATACGGGCTCCGTTGAAGAGCTTGAAGCATATAAACAAGGTCTTTTCCACGCTCAGGATATTGCTTCTCAGCTTTGCTGTGCGGCTCTTGATGCTCAGGAGGGTGAAACGGTGTTTGACCTGTGCTCTGCACCCGGCGGAAAGACTTTCACAACAGCGGAAAGAATGAATAACACAGGCGTAATAAGAGCTTTTGATGTCTATCAGTCGAGAGTTGAACTTATCAGAAACGGAGCCAAAAGACTTGGTCTTGATAATGTTTATTCCTATCTTTCAGATGCCGCTATTTTCAATGAAAATTACGGTCTGGCAGACAGAGTTCTCTGTGATGTTCCCTGTTCAGGTCTCGGAATTATAAGACGAAAACCTGAAATAAGATTTAAAAATCAGTCGGAAATCAACAATCTTCCTGACATACAGTACAGAATACTTTGTAATGCAACAAAATATCTTAAGGATGGCGGCAGACTTGTTTACTCCACCTGCACATTGAATCCAAAGGAAAATTCGGAAGTGTGCGATAAGTTTCTGGAGAATCATCCTGAATTTTCAGTAGTGAAGGTTCTGCCCGAACTTCCGAGATACACGGAAAACGAGAAATACCTCACTCTTATGCCTCATTTACACTCTACGGACGGTTTCTTTATAGCTGTTTTCCGTAAGAACGGAGGGGAAGAATGAGCAGAGATATAATGTCAATGACTCTTGAGGAAATGACTCTTGAGTTTACCGAAAACGGAATTCAGAAATTCCGCGCAAAGCAGATTTATGAGTGGCTTCACCGTCATCTTGCAAAAAGTTATGACGAAATGAGCAACATTCCAAAAGCTTTGCGCGATGAACTGACAGAAAAGTTTCCCCTTTATAACTGTGAAATAGCAAGAAAACAGGTGTCGGAACTTGACGGCACGGTTAAATACCTTTTTAAGATGCATGACGGCGATTTCGTTGAAAGCGTTGTTATGAAATATAAATACGGCTACACAATCTGTGTTTCTTCACAGGTGGGATGCAAGATGGGATGTGCCTTTTGTGCATCAACACTGGGCGGATTCAAGAGAAGCCTTTATGCGGGCGAAATTCTTTCTCAGCTGTATACAGCTCAAAGAGATATCGGTGAGCGTATTTCTCATATTGTTCTGATGGGTATGGGAGAACCTCTTGATAATTTCGAGAATGTTACCCGATTTCTTGCTCTCATAAGTGATGAAAAAGGTCTTAACATATCGATGAGAAACATTTCACTTTCAACTTGCGGAATTGTTCCTAAGATTGAAGAATTGCTTAAAAAGAGAATGCAGCTCACACTTTCTGTTTCTCTTCATGCTCCCAGTGATGAGCTCAGAAACAGAATAATGCCTATAAACAAAAAATATAATGTTGATGAGCTTCTTGCAGCTTGCAGGAAATATGCTTCGGAAACATCACGAAGAATTTCATTTGAATATGCCATGCTCTCAGGCGTGAACGATTCAGATGAATGCGCAAAGCTTCTTGCATCAAAGCTCAAGGGTATGCTTTGCCATGTCAATCTTATTCCCGTTAATGAAGTTGCGGAAAGTCCGTTTAAACCGAGTTCGGCAGAAAGAGTCGAAAGATTTGTTTCAATTCTCGGAAGAAATGGAATAAATGCAACGGTAAGACGAAAGCTTGGCTCGGATATTGATGCATCCTGCGGTCAGCTCAGGCTTAAAGAAAACAAAAACCGAAAGAAAGGGGATGAATAGCTTGAAAATTGTTGCAAGGACCGATGTTGGTCTTGTGAGAGAGAACAATCAGGATTCCTATTCTGTTTGCGAACTCGAAGGCGGTGCAGTCTTGGCTGTTGTTTGTGACGGTATGGGCGGTGCTGCGGAAGGTGCTCTTGCAAGTTCAGAGGCGGTCAGAGTTATCAAGGAACGCATTGCAGAGCGTTATTACAGTTCAATGAGCGATATTTCTCTGAAAAGTCTTATGATTTCAGCTGTTGAAAGTGCCAACAAATTTATATATGATTTATCCCTTACCAATGAAAAATATGAGGGGATGGGAACAACAGTTGTTGCCGCGATTGTGTCATCATCTTATGCTTATATTGCTCATGCAGGTGACAGCAGAGCGTATAAATTGTCGGACGGTCACCTTGAACAGTTGACCAAAGACCATTCTGTTGTGCAGAATATGCTTGAAAACGGAGAGATTACCCCGGAAGAAGCTGTCGGTCATCCGAGCAAACATATCATCACCCGTGCGCTCGGCGTTGATAAAGAAGTAAAAGTAGATTTTTGTCAGGAGAATTTTGAAGATAACGATATGCTTCTTCTTTGTTCAGACGGTCTTACAAATTTTGTTAATACAGAGGATATTCTGAAATTAATCGGCGAAAGCGAGTTCTTTGAGTTTGCCGACAAACTTGTTAACCATGCCAATCAAAACGGCGGCGCAGACAATATAACGGTTGTTGCCGTTGCTGAATGATTACATTTTAACCAGTGAATTGAAAGGAATGTTTAATATGGATAATTATACAGGTAAAAGACTTGATGCCCGATATGAAATTCAGGAAGTAATCGGCGTTGGCGGTATGGCCGTTGTTTATAAGGCATATGACAGCATTGATGACAGAATTGTTGCAGTTAAAATCCTTAAGGAAGAATATCTTGCAAACGAAGAATTCCGCCGCAGATTCAAAAATGAATCAAAGGCAATTGCGGTTCTTTCACATCCCAATATTGTTAAGGTTTATAATGTCAGCTACGGTGACAGACTTCAGTATATTGTTATGGAATATGTTGAAGGCATAACCCTTAAAGAGTATATTGAGCAGCAGGGAAAGCTCGGAATCAAAGAAACCGTGCATTTCACAATGCAGATTCTCCGTGCGCTTCAGCACGCTCACGATAAAGGGATTGTGCACAGAGACATTAAGCCTCAGAACATAATGCTTCTCTCAAACGGTAACATAAAGGTAACGGATTTCGGCATTGCCAGATTCAGCTACAGTGACACAAAAACAATGACGGACAGTGCCATAGGTTCCGTTCATTATATCAGCCCCGAGCAGGCAAGAGGCGACACAACTGATGCAAGAGCTGATATTTACTCTGTAGGTGTTGTTCTTTATGAGATGCTTACGGGTCAGCTTCCTTTCCAGTCGGATAACTCTGTTTCCGTTGCTCTTATGCAGCTTCAGAATGACCCCAAGCTCCCCAGAGAGCTTAACGGCAGCATTCCTCTCGGACTTGAACAGATTGTTATGCACGCAATGCAGAAGAACACAAAGAACAGATATCAGTCAGCTGCTGAAATGCTTCTTGACATTGAGGAGTTCAAACGCAATCCCAACATCCGATTCCAGAGAGATTATTTTGTGGATAATGACCCCACAAAGTATGTTAACACAAGAAAACCCGTGACACCCCCCGTTGTGACGCCTCCTGTTAAAAAGCGTCCGGAACCTGCTCCTCAGCCTGAATATGTTGATAATTATGATGAGGGTGATGAAGAAAAGAAATCAAGCGGCAAGGGCAGTCTTGTGGCAATCGGTGTTTCGATTGCGGCAGTTGTGCTTGCGGTTATAGTGTTTGCATTCCTCTTCTTCTTTACCGATATCTTCAAAGGCGATACACTTGTTGTGCCTCAGTTTATCGGCAAGAATTACGAGAGTGAAATTCTCAACAATCCCGAATATTCCGATTTTGATATCAAAATCAATGAGGTTTCAAACAGTGCATATGAAAACGGTGATGTTTTCTATCAGAATCCCGGCAGCGGTCAGAAAATCAGCAGGAATAACAATGTTGTTACCCTTTCTGTTGCAAGCAATGCACAAAAGATTGTTGTTCCCGATGTTATCGGTCTGGGTTATGAGATTGCAGAAAAAACACTTGCAAGCAAAGGCTTCAAAAATGTAAAACTTATGCCTATGCTCAGCACAGAAAACTTCGGTGATGTTATTAAGATTGAACCTGAAGTCGGTGATGAGGCAGACAGCGATACAATAATTATTGTCTATTACGCAAGTGACGAGGATTTTGTTGAAGTTCCCAATGTTTCCGGTCTCAGTTGGGACCTTGAAATGGCTGAGCTTATGATTAAATCCGTTCAGCTTTCTGTTGACCCTGAAATAATCGAAGAAGACAGCAATGAACCTGCGGGTGTTGTTATTGCTCAGTCACCTGAAGCAGGCGAAAAGGTAATACCCGGCACAAAGGTTAAGCTTACCGTAAGCAACGGTATTCCCGAATCGAGAATGGTGAACCTTGAAGTTGCTCTTCCTGCGTCAGGTTCAACGAGAGGAAGCTTTGAAGTTTTTGTAAATAACGAATCAAAACTCAGCAAGAACCTCCTTATGGATGGCAGCAATTATCCCTTTGAAGTTGAGGGCAGCGGAGAAACCGCAACGGTAAAGGTGTTTATTGATAACAGAGAGTATTACAGCTGCACGGTGGACTTTACTCAGGATCCTCCTGTTATTCTGAACGAATCGTATTCATCATCGGGCAGTTCAAGAAGAGCGATTCCCAATGTGGTCGGAATGACAATGCAGCAGGCGATTTCTCAGCTTGAATCACACGGTTTCAAAAATTATCAGGTTCAGCAGCAAGCTGTTTACAGTGATTCTGAAAACGGCAGAGTCATTTCACAGTCACCGTCTGCAACATCAAGCACAATTATCGGTATCACACAGACATATTCTCTTGATACGGTTGTAACAATTGTTGTCGGACAGAAGGAAGGCATATAAATGCCAAAAGAAAACGGAATTATTATTAAAGGTATCGGCGGCTTCTACTATGTGGAAGCTGCCGGTGAGATATACGAATGCAAGGCGAGGGGCGTTTTTCGCAAATCGGGAATAAAGCCTCTTGCGGGTGACAGGGTAACAATCAGCATCAATGAGAACGCCGAAAACACCATTGATGAAATCCATGAGCGCACCAGTGTTCTTGTGAGACCGCCTGTTGCCAATGTTGACCGTCTTTTTATTGTTTCATCGGTATGTGAACCCAAGCCTGTCTTGCTTATAATTGACAGAATGACTGCTTTGGCGGTCAGCAAAGGCATTGAGCCTGTTGTTGTGTTCACAAAAAATGACCTTGAAAGCGCAGATGAGTTCATAGAAATTTACCGCAAAGCAGGGATAAAAGCGTTTTCTGTTTCCTGCGTCAACGGAGACGGAATTGATTTGGTGAAAAAAGAGCTTGAAGGTCATATAAGTGCTTTCTGCGGCAACTCAGGTGTCGGTAAGTCATCACTTCTCAATGCCATTGATCCCGATCTTGCACTTAAAACAGGGGAGATAAGCGATAAACTCGGCAGAGGCAGACACACAACACGCCACAGTGAACTGTTTAAAGTTGAGGGTGGTTATGTTGCAGATACACCCGGCTTTTCTTCTTTTGAAACCGAAGAAACCGAACCGATTCTCAAAGATGATTTGCCTTATGCTTTCAAAGAGTTTGAACAGTATATCGGCCAATGTAAATTTACTTCTTGTCTTCATGTGAAAGACAAAGGCTGCCGTATTATTCAGGCTGTTGAAGACGGAGATATTCCCGTCAGCCGTCACGAGAGTTATTGCGCGATGATGGAGCAGGCAAAGAACATCAAAGAATGGGAATTGAACGGCTACAAAAAACATAATAAGTAACGAAAAACACCGCCTTTGATTATACTGTAATGAGCAAAGACTCATGCTGTATAATTTGGGCGGTGATTATTTTGAGATGTATTTCAAACGGAAATGTAATTGTTTCTTTTGCGGTAGGTATGATTGTTGCGGCTCTTTTTCCATATACGCTGGCCGTTATTATTATTGCCGCCGTGCTGATAGTTGCTGGTCTGAGCCTTTGCCGATTCTGAAGAAAGGAGCAAGGGAATGAAGGTAGTGGTTGTTCGCAGCCCAAAGGCACTGAGAGGAATTCTTAAACTTGTTTTTGGAATAAAAGAAGGATAGAAACATAAAAGAGGCAGCATCTGTTGATGCCGCCTCTGTTTTTTAATATTCTACTGTGCCTTCGAACACAAGCTTTGTTGCGCCTGTGAGGAGAACGCCTTCGTCAGAATAGTTAACAATAAGGTCTCCGCCTCTTACCTTGACGGTGATGTCTGCATTCTTTTTGCAGAAACCGTTTTCAACCGCTGCAACAACAGCAGCGCAAGCACCGGTACCGCAGGCAAGTGTCTCGCCGTTACCTCTTTCCCAAACTCTCATCTTAAGAGTGGTTTCGTTAACAACTCTTACGAATTCAGTGTTGACTCTGTGAGCAAAGATATCGGCCTTTTCAAACTTGGGACCAACCTTTTCAATGTCAATAGTATCAACTCTGGGAACAAATACCACGCAGTGGGGGTTGCCCATTGATACGCAGGTAATGTTATGTGTTTCGCCTGCGATTTCAACAGGATAATTGATGAATTTGTTCTGACCGTTTGAACCTGTAACGGCATTGTCAAGGTCTGCTTTACCCATGTTAGCGCAAACTGAACTTACCTTGCCGTTCATTGTGTAAAGCTCAACGCTCTTAACACCGCTTGCAGTTTCGATTGTAACCGTTTCAGTGTCAACATAACCGTTGTCGTAAACATACTTTGCAACGGAGCGCATTGCGTTACCGCCCATTCTGCCTTCTGAACCGTCAAGATTGAATACTCTCATCTTAACCTGAGCAACATCTGACTTTTCAACCAGAACAATACCGTCACTGCCAACTCCGTGATTTCTGTCGCAAAGGCTTACGCAGAGGCTTTCGGGACAGGTGATTGAATTGTCAAAGTTTTCAATAACAATATGGTCATTTCCTGATGCATCCATCTTAACAAACTTAAGAGTCTGTCTTTCAGTTCTCATATTGTTGATATCAACAAGCTCTGTGTTCTGCTGATTGAAACGGCTTGCAATAATGTCTGCAAGTGCATTTGCAGTATCAAGAGATGTGATACAGGCAATTGAAAGCTGAATTGCGCGTCTGTGAAGAGCGATGTAGTCGCCCATTGTTGAATCGTGGAGAGCGCCTGTGTAAACAACATAGTCAATCTTTCCGCTTTCAAGAAGCTTATAGATTTCCGAATCATCATTTCGGCTCTGAACATATTCAACATCAATGCCAAGCTGAGAAATTGCATCTGCAGTCTCTTTTGTGGCATAAAGATTAATCTTAAGGTCATCAAGCTTCTTTGCAAGTGAAACTGCTTCAAGGATATCGTGGCTGTCAACGCTGAGAAGAATGCCGATGTTCTTTTCTGCGGTGGGAAGCTGAATCTTGAATCCTGCTGAAGTGAGACCTTTGTAAAGTGCTTCGGCAGTTGTTTTACCGATACCGAGAACTTCACCTGTTGACTTCATTTCGGGTCCGAGGATTGAGTTAACATCTGAAAGCTTTTCAAATGAGAATACGGGAACCTTTACTGTGAAGTAGGGGGGAGTCTTATAAAGACCTGTGCCGTAGCCAAGTTCCTTAAGAGGCTGACCGATCATAACCTTTGATGCGATGTCAACCATGGGAACGCCTGTTACCTTGCTGATATAAGGAATTGTTCTTGAAGCTCTGGGGTTAACTTCAATAACATAAAGCTCGTTGTGATAGATAAGATACTGGATGTTAACAAGACCCTTTGTGCCGAGTGAAAGAGCGAGCTTTTCTGAAACATCTATGATAGTCTCACGCATCTTGTCGCTGAGGTTATAGGGAGGATAAACAGCAATTGAGTCACCGCTGTGAACGCCTGCACGCTCAACGTGCTCCATAATGCCGGGGATGAGGATATCCTCACCGTCGCAGATTGCGTCAACCTCAACCTCAAGACCCATAAGGTACTTGTCGATAAGCACGGGGTTTTCGATGTTATGAGAAAGGATGATATTCATATACTCGATGATATCATCATCTCTGAATGCGATAATCATATTCTGACCGCCGAGTACGTATGACGGACGCATAAGCACGGGGTAGCCAAGACCGTGAGCAGCCTCAAGCGCCTCCTCAGTTGTGAAGACTGTGCTTCCCTTCGGTCTGTCGATATTAAGCTCCTCAAGAAGCGCATCAAAATCAACCTTCTCGAGCTCCTTCATAACAAGCTCGATCTTGGGCTGTGTCTTAGGATGCTTGGGAGTAAATACGGTACAGCAATCCTCATAGGGCAAAATAGAAGTATCCAGGGTGCCGATCTTACGGGCGATGGACACGATATCCTCCTTGTCCATACCAATCAGAGGCATAAAGATGGGCAGATCCACCACAGCGCCGGTAACCGCCATAGCTTCCATCGTCTGGGAAGCCACCTGGCCCAGATTCTCACCGGTGATCAGGGCGCCGCAGCCGTGCTGTTCGCCGATCCGCGCGGAGATCTCCATC
>CALFPM010000037.1 GCA_937919155.1 uncultured Clostridia bacterium | reverse complement strand
CCTGCTGAACAAGCTCAAACATCCCTGCTCTGCCCGAAATTCCGTAACTTTTAAGGCTTGGTGAAACCGCAAGACAGATTGTTTTTTCCGTTCTTGACGGGTCGGCAACAACAATGTTCGTTGTCATCGGGTCAAGCCCTCTCTCCCTTGCCTCAACACTTGCATAAAAGGATTTGAGGTCAATTGCTATATATGTTTTTTCGCTCACGGTTTCACCACCCTTTCTGTTAACTGCCCGTGTATTATACCACCTGAAAACCATAAATTCAATAGTTTTTCGAACATTTGTTTGTTATTTTTTGTAAAGAAAACCCCGACCGGTAAAAACCAAGTCGGGGTAACTGTTACATTTTATCTTTATACTGATAGCATCTTACATAGTCCACTTTGAATTCGGCAGGCCAGTTTTCTTCGGGAGTTTTTGAGATTTCGCCCGTGCCGTGTCTGTCGGAATGCTGAATGCCGTTATCCCCTGCAAATTCGCAGGAAAGGAGCAGATATTCGGGATTCTTTGACACGCCGCCCGTTGATGTTCTTGCGGTTTCAACGCCGTTGATATAGAAGATATATTCATTCTCGTTCCACTCAACGCCGTAGGTATTGTATTCCTCGTAGGGATTATTCTCAATAAAGAATTTGCCCACAGCTTCGCCGTGATGAGTTGCCTCATCATAGCCGTCATAGTGAATGCCTGTTGAGATTGCGTCATTGCCCCACCAATGGTCTTTGTAGAAAAACGACTCAAAAACATCTATTTCGGTGCCGTCTTCGCCCGAATTATTCACATTGTAAACGCCCTCGTTCATCATCCAGAATGCGCTCCACATACCCGTTGCGGCAGGCAGAATGCAGCGCACTTCAAAATAGCCGTAGCACTGCTCATAAATACCTCTTGTGGTAACCTTGCCCGTGTACCAACCGGGCTTATATTCAGGCATATCAACACCTGAATCAAGATAATAATTTTCGAGCGGAGTTTCAAGATATTCGGCTCTGATAACGAGATTGCCGTCCTTGACGCTGACCATATCTTCGTGCCAATAACCGCCCTTGCGCTCGGTTATCCACCAGGAAAAGCCCCACTTGCTTCTGTCAAGCTCAGTGCCGTCAAACTCATCGTTCCACACAAGCTCAAACTGACTCATATCAACGGTCTGACCCTGAGCAAGCTTTGCAAGGTCAAGAAACTCACAAATCTGAGGATTGATTGCCATAAGAATTGCAATAAGAATTTTAAGTGCAGCTTTAATCATAATCAAAACTCCTTTTCAGTTATACAGATATTATAAATGCTGCGAACAATAAATTCAATCATTATTTCAAATAAAAAAAATGAACAATGAATAATTTTGAAGCTCTCTGTGTAAAATGCATAACCACAATTGCCGTTCTCTTGCTGAGAAAATTATGCAAAATCCGGAAGAGCTCCGAATTATTCATCATTCATTAATTAATGCCTCCGAATGCGCAAGCGGAAGGCATTCTGGTGCCGGTGACCGGACTTGAACCGGTACGGTGTTGCCACCGAGGGATTTTAAGTCCCTTGCGTCTGCCGATTTCGCCACACCGGCAACTTCGCTGAGCAGAACAAGGCATAATATCCCTTTCCCACCAATTCAGCGTTATCATTATAGTGTATTTGAGCCGATTTGTCAACATAAAATCGTCATTTATTCCACTTGCTTTTTATAAACGCTTTTTGTATAATAGAAAAAACATTTTTTCAACAGGAGAAAATCAATGAATTATTTTTACCTCAACACAGGCGAGATTACTATTCTCGAGCTCATCAAAAACAGGGATTTTGACGGAATAATCAACCTGGTAATCGAAAAACTGCCTCAGTTCATTTCAGCGGCAATCATAATTATTGCAGGCATTGTTTTTTCAAAGCTTATCGGCAAACTTGTGGTTAAAGCAATGAGTGCAAAGGGTGTTGACCCCTCCGTTCACTCATTCATCAAAACAATAATCATATTCATCGTTAACCTTATTTTTATTCTGTCTGCACTTTCAACGCTCAACATTGATGTTAACTCATTTGTCACCGCCCTCGGCGCGGCAGGTGTTACCGCAGGTATCGGCTTGCAGGCAAGCATAAGCCAGTTTGCCAGCGGAATACAGATTCTTTTCAACCACCCGTTCAAAAGCGGTGATTTTATTGACATCGGTTCCGTAAGCGGCAAGGTTCAGGAAATCAAAATGATGTATACGGTGCTTGTTACGCTTGACAACAAGCGTGTCATCATCCCCAACTCAACAATAACAAACAGCAACATCATCAACTATAACGCAGAAAACAAAAGACGACTTGACCTTGTTTATTCAATTTCATATAACGATGACATTGCCAAGGCAAAAAAGGTTATTCTCGATGTGGTCAAAAGCAACGAGCTTATTCTTCCCGACCCCGCACCTGTTGTTGCGGTCAAGGAGCATGCGGCAAGCTCAATCAACCTTGCCTGTCTGGTCTGGTGCTCAGGCGACAACTACTGGGATGTACTTTATTCAATGCAGGAAAAAGTCAAGCTTGCATTTGACGAAAACGGAATTTCAATTCCCTACGGTCAGGTTGATGTTCATATAGTTAAGGAGTGATACTCTTGACAGAATTGCTTTTAAAGCTGTTTATCAAAGATTACAGAGATGCAAAAAAAGAATCAAAAAAGACAAAAGGTGCAAGCTCAATTGCAATAATACTCGGTGAAAAAGACAGACTTCGCCTCGGCGTTCTCAGCGGAACGGTGGGAATAATTCTCAATGTTATCCTTTCCGTGTTCAAAATGATATTCGGTGCGCTGACAAAGAGTGTTTCCGTTGTTGCAGACGGTGTGAACAACATTTTTGACGCCGCTTCATCAGTCATAAACCTTGCAGGCTTTAAGATTTCAGGCAAACCCGCCGATGACGA
>CALFPM010000036.1 GCA_937919155.1 uncultured Clostridia bacterium | reverse complement strand
AACCCATTGCAGATTACGTTCATTCTCTCGGACTTAAGTTCGGTATACATATTATGAGAGGTATTCCCCGTCAGGCGGTGCATCAGAATACGGCAATCAAGTGCGATGGAGTAACCGCAAGAGATATTGCGAAGCAGTTTTCGGTCTGCCTGTGGAATACGGATATGTACGGTGTTAATCCCGATGCAAAGGGAGCTCAGGAATATTACAATTCTCTTTTTGAACTTTATGCTTCGTGGGGTGTTGACTACATAAAGTGCGATGATATTGCAAACACGGAGTTTCTCAAAGATAACCCATATTCCGCACGCAGAGAAATCGAAATGCTCCGCAAGGCGATTGATAACTGCGGCAGAGATATGGTGCTCAGCCTTTCTCCCGGTCCCGCTCCCGTATGGGAGCACGAACACCTTGCCGCAAACGCAAATATGTGGCGTATGACAGGTGATTTCTGGGATGAATGGAGCAAGCTTTACTCAATGTTTGAGCGCTGCC
This sequence comes from uncultured Clostridia bacterium, assembly GCA_937919155.1. Lineage (GTDB taxonomy): Bacteria > Bacillota > Clostridia > Oscillospirales > Acutalibacteraceae > CAG-177. The sequence goes on along the minus strand of CALFPM010000036.1, from coordinate 3,416 downwards.
ATGCATGGCAGGATTATGTTCAGCCCGGCGCATGGCCTGATTGTGACATGCTTCCTCTCGGCAGAATACAAAAAACTGAATTACTTCCCGAATACAGGAACAGATATACCCGCTTCACTCACGATGAGCAGATAACAATGATGACTCTTTGGGGAATCTTCCGTTCTCCTCTTATGATGGGCGGCGAAATGCGCGAAAACGATGAATTCACACTTTCGCTTCTTCAGAACAGAGAGCTTATCGATATGCTCAAAAATTCAAGCGGTGCAAAGCAGTTCAGCCGCAAGGAAACAGACAGCAAAGGCGAAATTATCTGGACTTCAAAGGGCGAAAACTGCAAATATGTAGCTCTTTTCAACACAGATGATACGGCGAGAAAAATTACTTTTGATGTAACCGATATCGCAATGGGCGGTTTATCATATTCTGTGTGGGATATGTGGAGCCACAGCGAGTTTGCTGTAACGGATGGCGTATTTACTGCCGAGGTTAATCCCCACGGCGCAAGACTTTTCAAGGTGAAGGTGAAATGAATTATGGAAAGAACACCGAATTTAAGACTTGCAACCGAAAAACCTGACCACATTATGGTCAGCATTTCGGGAGATGCAAAAACATCAATGACAGTTACCTGGCGCTCAAGCCTTGACGTAACTGCAGGCTATGTTGAATATTACGAAAAAGGCGGCGAAAAGAAGCGTGTTGACGCTGTTGTGAAGCCTTTCAAAAGTGATGTTAACACAAGTAATATTTTCTGGGCAACACCTTCGGATCTCAAACCAGGCACAAGATATTACTACACCTGCGGAAGTGATGCAGACAGAAGTGATGAATATTGGTTTGACACAGAGGAAGAGAACCTTACAAAGTTCAAATTTATTGCCATTTCCGACCATCAGAAGGACGATGACCACTATAACCCCGATTACTCAACCCTCAATAAATTCCTCAAGGATGTGCTTGCAAAGCATCCTGATGTAAAATTCATTCTCACCGCAGGCGACAATACTAACTGCGGTCAGCACGAAATTCAGTGGAACGCAATGTTTGAGGGTATGCAGGGAATTATGGAGCATCTGCCCTATATGATGAGCTGCGGTAACCATGACAACAGGGGATTCAGAGAATATTTCCCCAATGAAGTGGACAGATATTATGCGGAGCCTGCCGAATTTTTCAACACTCAGCTTGAATATTCATATCCGAAAAACGGGCCCGAAGGCTGGCAGACTGAAATATATTCTTTCAATTACGGTAATGCTCATTTTGTTGTTTTCGGCGTTAACGAACCCGAGCTTATGAACGAATGGGCAAAGGATGACATTGCAAACTGCGGAAAAACCTGGAAATTCGGTGCGCATCATTTTCCGATTTATTATGCAGGTCCCAATCTTGCAAATGATGACAGCTATCCCATGATGAGAGAATCAATGGAAATGCTTGATGTGCTTTTCTCAGGTCACGAGCATAATTTCTCCCGTTCATTCCCCATAAAGAATGAAGAGATTTTTGACAGACCTTCTCAGGGTACCGTTCATTATGAGCTGGGTAACAGTAACTTCAATCCGCCCGGAACAAAGACAACGGACAAAATCTGGCACGCCTCGTTCCATCCTCAGGAGGAAAAGGTTGCGGCATATGCACTCATAGAGGTTGATGGTGACAAGATTACTCTTGTTTCCGAGCTTAATGACGGCAGAGTTATTGACGAATGCCGCATCGACAAAGAAAAGGATGAAATCAGACCCTACAGGGTTGCCCCCGTGTTCGGTGAGGGCAGAACCAGAGTTTACTATAAAGGCGTGGATCTGGGTCTTTGCAATATGTCGACACCTCCCGTGTGCATTGACGGCGTGTGGTATATGGCATTTGCAACGATGATAAGATTTGCCGGCGGTGAGGACATCCGCGAAGAGGGCAAGGTTACTCTCAGAATTTACGGCAAAGAAGCAACCTTCACCGAGGGAAGCAGAATCGCGCAGGCAAACGGCGGAAATATTGACCTTGGTTATGAAGTTTTCAGAGGAAACGAAGGTCAGCTTTATATGCCTGTTGACGGTGCCTGCAAAGCTTTCGGAATGAAATGGGCATATGCAAAGAGGAATAATTTTATAACCGTTGAACACATAAGCGAAAACCATCCTGTTGTGCCTCAGCCCTGAATTTATTAAGGCTTTTTTAATATTCTGCATAAAATTTTCAAAAAACCTTGTTTTATTCTGAAAGGTGTTATATAATAGCTAAGTATGGAGGTGACCGAAATGACTGATAAAACGATAAAGTTTTCAATCAAAGACGAGAATGAAGTGGAGATGAAGAAGAATCTTCTTGCCGTTTATGAAGCTTTGAATGAAAAGGGTTATAATTCAATCAGCCAGATTGTCGGCTATATTCTCTCCGAGGATCCGACCTATATTACAACACACAATAATGCACGCAGTCTTGTCAGAAGGCTCGACAGAGATGAACTTCTTCAGGCTATGGTTAAGTGCTATCTGGGAATTGAATAATCTTGAAGGAGTGATTTACATTGGCTAAGAAAAAGTTCCTTATGTATAAGGGAAAGCCTCTTGTCAGACAGGGTAAGACTGTTTATTACGGCTATATGAGCGATCCCTATGTTGTTATAATGCAGATAACGAGCACCCGCGAAGTGAAGGGTGTTGAGGTTGCGGACAGAGTCGTTGTTCAGCTTGTCAACACAGACCCCGATGTCAGAATGAAGGATAAAATCGTCAAGAAGGCAGAGAGAAAGGGTCTCTACAGCGCAATGGATATCGGCTGTATCTGGCTTGAGAGAGAACTCAAGGAAACTGCATAAACAAACTGAAAGCGGCTTGCATCGGCGACCAACCGTTGCAAACCGCTTCTTTTTTATGTTTTGTAAATACGTTACAAATAGAATTAAAAATATAAAGGATTTATATTGATTTCTGCTTAAATTTATGCTATTTTATTAGTAATATTAACCGTTTCGGAGGAATGTAAACAATGAAAACCGCACTCGAATACAGCAACAGCTTTGATATCAAAAAGCTCGGAAAATATGCTGTAAAAAACATCACAAGAATATGCAATGAAATCGGTCCCAGAAAACCCGGTTCACCCGAAGAACTCAAGGCTCAGGAGCTCATGGCAAAAGACCTTGAAAAATACTGCGATGAATTAAACCCTGATTCAAAACAAATATCGGTAAAATTCATATTTGTACATTTAATCAGTTTCATACAATAATTAAGACGGATGTTTTTAAGATATTCTCTCTCAAAACAATTCACTTGTTGAGCAAAACAGTAGCGAAAAACAGTCTTATGAAGATAAGTTGAGTAAAGAAGAAAGCGAGCATCAAAGCGAAGTTGATAAACTTAATGGGCAGATTGATAAGCTGAAAAAAGAACTCGCAGCAAAAAAAACGA
>CALFPM010000035.1 GCA_937919155.1 uncultured Clostridia bacterium | reverse complement strand
AAGAGGAATATCCTGACAGCGACGTTTACATCACCCCCACAATGAAAGAGGTTGATGCGCTCGTTGAAATCGGTTGCGAAATCATTGCAGTTGATGCAACAAACCGCACCCGTCCCGGCGGCGTTTCATTTGAAGAATTCTTCAAAGAAGTGCGCGCAAAATATCCCGACCAGCTCTTCATGGCAGACACATCCTGTTTTGAAGAAGGCAAGCTTGCTCTTGAATTGGGATTTGACCTTATCGGCACAACCATGAGCGGCTATACGCCTTACACAAAAGGCACTCCCCTGCCTGATTTCACACTTATGAAGCGATACAAGGAAGAACTTGGCGCAACTGTTATTGCAGAGGGCGGAATCTGGGCACCCGATGAGCTTGTAAAAGCTTTTGAAAGTGGAGCACACGCTGCAGTAGTCGGCACGGCAATCACAAGACCTATGGATATCACCAAGCGTTTTGTCAAAGCTTTGGAGGAAAGCAAATGAAAATCCTCGCATTCGACATCGGCGGCACAGAAATAAAATACGCTTTTTGTGACGAAAAATTCAATCTGAGTGAAAACAAGTCAATGCCCACAAATGCCCATGAGGGCGGCAAAAAGATAATTGAAAGAGTTGTCGAAATTATCAAAAGTTGTGACGGTGTTGACCGTGTCGGAATATCTACCGCAGGTCAGGTTGACAGTGAAAAAGGTGAAATTATTTTTGCAACGGACAGTATTCCCGGATACACAGGCACAAAGATAAAGGAAATAATCGAATCGGAAACAGGTATACCCACTGCCGTTGAAAACGATGTCAACTCCGCTGCAATAGGAGAGGCTGTTTTCGGAGCCGCAAAGGGATATGACAGCTTTATTTGTCTTACCTATGGCACGGGAATCGGCGGTGCAATTTTTCTTAACGGCAAACTTTACACAGGCAGTTCATTCTCTGCAGGTGAATTCGGTCATTTTGTTATCCATGCAGGCGGCAAAAACTGCACCTGCGGCGGAAAAGGATGCTATGAGGCATATGCCTCTGCCGCTGCTTTGGTAAATACCGTTAAAGAAAAAACAGAAAAATCAATGAACGGCAGAGATATTTTTAATAATTTTGAAAATCCTGAAATCCGCAAAATCATTGACGAATGGATTGACGAAATTGTTATCGGACTTAAGGGATTGATATACATTTTTAATCCCCCTGTTATTATTGTCGGCGGAGGAATTATGAGTCAGCAATACATTTCTGACCGAATTAACATCCGCTTGCAAAACGAACTTATGCCGAGCTTCAGAAACACCAAAGTTGTCAAAGCAAAAATGGGCAACGATGCAAACAAGCTGGGTGCGGCATACCTTGCCTCAAAAATCAAATGATGATTTCGGAGCGGTCAATACAGACTGCTCCGATTTTTTTCGAGGAAAATTTTTACAAAAGTATTTCCATCATATACTCGAATAATATTCATATTTACTATTGATTTCTTTTTCCTGCAGTGATAAAATACATGATGTGAAAATATTCTTAAATCCGAAACTCATTAGGGGGTTTTCAAATGGAAAGAAAAACAGGCACAATATCAAGAGGCATTCGCTGCCCCATTATCCGTGAGGGTGACGACCTTGCTCAAATCGTTTGCGACAGTGTTGTTGAAGCTGCAAAATGTGACGGCTTTGAGCTCCGCGACAAGGACGTTGTTGCGATAACAGAATCAATCGTTGCAAGAAGCCAGGGCAACTATGCCAGCGTTGAAGCAATCGCAAAAGACGTTAAAGCTAAACTCGGCGGTGAAACAATCGGTGTTATTTTCCCGATTCTTTCAAGAAACCGTTTTGCTATCTGCCTCAAGGGTATCGCAATGGGCGCAAAAAAGGTTGTTCTTATGCTGAGCT
>CALFPM010000034.1 GCA_937919155.1 uncultured Clostridia bacterium | reverse complement strand
GCAGTCGTGCCTTGAGTGTATTTTTTTGGTTTGTTGGGATAATCATTTTATGCGTTATTCTTGCGCTGCTGAAAGCGTGATCCGACAAGCGGTTGATACTTTCGTATCTGGGAGATTTGGAGATTCGGAGGTTTGGAGGGGTGCCGATTTTGTTGCGCAACAAAAGATGCTCCCTTGCGCAACAAACGATGCTGTGTTGCGCAACAAGGGGGTGGTTGGTTGCGCAAGGCGGTTGATGGGATGTCGTAAGCTCCAAGGAAAGAAGTGCGCACCTCTTGGCCGAGAAGTGTGCACTTTTCAAGTGAGAGGTGCGTACCAGTAGTTAAATTATTATTCTCTCGTAGTTTAAAATTCAAAATATATAAAACTGCTAAGTCTTACATTTCGCCATCTGTTTAACTTTTATTATTTTCCCCCTGAAGTCTAAATTTTGGTATAATATAGAGAAATTAACGAAGCAGGTTGTTCTGTTGCGTTGCTACGTGTTTGGAGTATGCGTAAGGGCTTGCTTTGTTTGGGAGAGTTGATGGGCAAACAAACAAAGAGTTGTGTTCATAATAACACCTTGCCTAATGGTAAGGTGATGGAAGGTCGTTGTATTATGAGTACATCTTCATCTTCTGTCGATATGGCGAGTAAAAGCATCCGCTTCATAGATCTCTTTGCGGGATGCGGCGGTTTTGGGATGGCCTGCAGTTGGCCGGTTTCGGTTTCCCATGTTTGCGGCGGCTGCTACGACACGCCATACCCAGATCCTGATTTCATCGGTTTTTGTGTTTTTATATCGGATATAATTAAGTCCGTTTTTACCGGATACCTCTTCTACAGTTGTATTTGGAACAACTGCTATTTTTTCATGATTTTTTGCTTTATCAGCGACAGAAGCTGCACAACTGAAATCATCTTTACGAACAAGAATGGTTACATGCTTTGCAAATTTAGTTAAAAACACACTTTCCTCGGCAGCAGCAAAACCACCACCTACAACAAAAACCTCTTTGTCGGTAAAAAATTCACCATCACAGGTGGCGCAATAAGCAACACCACGACCTTTATATTCCTCTTCACCCTTGAAACCAACTGTTCTCGGATGTGCACCGGTAGCAATTAAAATACCAAAACAACAAAAACCCCCATGATCTGTGTGAACAGTTTTGATTTCGCCATCCACCTCAAAGCCTTTAGCTTCGGCGAGTAAACACTCAGCTCCGAAGCTTTCAGCCTGACGTCGCATTGTATCTGTAAGTGCTTTACCGCTTGTCTTACCTATGCCGGGATAATTCACAACCTCGTCAGTGATTGTGATTTGTCCGCCGAACTGTTCTTTTTCCAGAACCAGAACTCTGTATTTTGCACGGGAAAGATAAATGGCGGCGGTGAGCCCGGCAGGGCCTCCGCCAATCACAATCACATCATATAAATCCTCGGGCTTGATTTTTTGAGTGTTCATTATAACTGACCCACAAGATCAAGGCTGGGTTTGAGAGTTTCTGCACCCGGCTGCCAGTTGGCGGGGCAAACCTGATCGCCGTGGGCATGAACAAATTGGCAAGCCTGAACCTTACGGAAAAGCTCTTCTGCATTTCTGCCCACATTACCTGCGGTTACCTCATAGCCGACAATTTTTCCTTCGGGATTAATGATAAATGTGCCTCTTTCAGCCAGACCGTCTGACTCAATAAGAACCTCAAAGTCCTTTGAAATTGCGTGAGTGGGGTCTGCAAGCATGGGATAATTGATTTTTTTGATTCTTTCAGAAGCATCGTGCCATGCTTTGTGAACAAAATGAGTATCGGTGGATACGGAGTAAATCTCGCATCCGACATTTCTGAATTCCTCATATTTGTTTGCCAGATCTTCAAGCTCGGTGGGGCAAATGAAAGTGAAGTCGGCAGGGTAGAAAAAGAAAACGCTCCATTTGCCGAGAATATCCTCCTTTGAAACTGTTTTGAACTCATTTTCGTGAAATGCATAGGCTTTGAATTCTGAAACTTCTTTGTTGATAATTGACATTGTAATACTCCTTTTGATATTTATTGTGTTTTCCAGAGGCTGTGCAGGTTGCAAAAGGCATAAACGGATTTAACCTTGTCACCTTTTGTTAAAGAGAAAGAAACCTTGGGGGAAATACCCGAATTCAGCTTTTTGAACTGAAGTCCGTCTTCGGTTTCCATGCATACCCAATCAATATAATGTTCGGGAGTCATCGGATGTTCTGCTTCGCCAACGGAAACAGTGACCGTTTCGCCGTCAATATGATAAACAGGTATGTGTTTTTCGTGTGCACCTTCGCTTGTTCCCGATGTTATTTCCTGCATATTTTCACCGCAGCACTTTATCGGAACACCGTTGTCTTTTATCATTGCGATTATATTTCCGCAATGGTTACAGATGAAAAATCGAACTTTCAAATCTGTTCCTCCTTTCTGATAAAAGTATTCCCGAAATCGTTTAATAAATTCGCAATAAACGGCAATACTGTAAACAGATTGAGGTGATTTTATGGAAACAAACAGGACGAACGGTTATTTGTCAGGCTTTGTGCCGTTTGCTCTTGCGGCATTTCTTGTGGGCATCATAGGCGGATTCACAACTGTGCTCGGTCCCGATTTTGTGAGGAGCATGAATCTTGACTACAACAACACTACCTGGACGGCGCTGGCAATGGCGACAGCAACGGCAACATTTGCGCCGATTCTGGGCAAGTTGGGTGACGCAATAGGACGAAGAAACACATTGTTAATAGGCGTTGCCGTTTTCTTGATCGGAAATGTGCTGACCGCGGTATCCGCGTCACTTTTCTTTATGATAATTGCCCGTTTTATTGTCGGCATCGGAAGTGCAGCCATAGCACCTGTTGTTATGTCATATATCGTAACCGAATTTCCGCCCGAGAAAATTGCAAAGGGATTTTCGCTGTATATGCTTATATCAAGCTGTGCCGTCATTTTCGGCCCAACATTGGGCGGCTTGCTTATCGAATATTACGGTTGGCGGTTTATGATGTGGGTTTGTGTTGCGATTTGCGCAGTTGTTTTTCTTTTGTGTCTTCTGATACCCGGAAAAACTTCGCAAAAACTCAATTCACTCACGGATTTTGATAAAGCAGGCGCTTTGTTCATATTTATTTTTTTCGGCATCCTTCTTTGTCTGCCGTCATTCGGTCAGAATTTCGGCTGGAATTCAACTGCTTTTATTGTACTTCTGATATTGGCTGTCATATCATTCTTCATTCTTTGCTTTGCGGAAAAAAGAGCAAAAAAACCGATTTTGCAGTGGAGTTTCATCAAACGGAAAGTTTTTGTTTTTTCGGTGCTTGCACTTCTTCTGACTCAGGGACTTATGCAGGCAAACATGACAAATACAATAGTTTTTGTCAACTACACACAACCTGAAAACACAATCATATCGGGGTATGCCATTTCCATTATGTATATCGGAATGTCCCTCGGCTCTGTTCTGATCGGCCCTCTTGCGGATAAATATGAACCGAAATATGTGCTCACGGGTTCGTTGATTCTGACGGGCGCAGGTTGCGCGCTGATGGCGTTGTTCTCTGCCGATTCTTCGGTGCTTCTGCTTGCCGCATCGCTTGGCATTCTGGGCTTGGGATTGGGCGGCAACGGAACTATTTTTATGAAAGTGGTGCTGTCTGATGTTCCGAGAGAAACGGCAAGCTCGGGAACGGGCACATACGGACTTTTCAGAGATTTGGCGGCTCCTCTCGGCGTTGCCGTGTTTGTGCCTCTTTTCACTAACCGTGTGACGGCAAATGTTGCAAAGGGTCTGAATGAAGTTGCCGCTGCGGTGAGTTCTGTCAGATTGATAAGTATTATTGAAGTAATCTGTGTTGCGGCAGGCATATTTATTGTGCTTTTGCTGCCCGAAATTCACAAAAAGAACAAAGGAGAAAAAATATGAGACTGAAAGATAAAGTTGTGTTGGTCACTGCATCCACAAGAGGTATCGGTCTGGCTTGCGTGAAAGCCTGTGCAAAAGAGGGTGCTTCAGTTTATATGGCGGCAAGAAATCCTGAACTTGCCAAGGAAGAAGCGGATAAGCTTATCTCTCAGGGGTATAAAGTGAAATATGTTTATAATGACGCAAGCAAACCCGAATCCTACATCACCATGACGGAAGATGTTGTGAAGGATGCAGGGCGCATTGATGCGCTTATAAATAACTTCGGCACTTCAAATCCGGGAAAAGACCTTGACTTCTCAAACACCGATACCGATGTTTTTCTTGATACCGTTAATATAAATCTCAGAAGTGTTTTTGCGGCAAGCAAAGAAGCCGTTAAATATATGGCAAAGCAGGGCGGCGGAAGTATCGTTAATATTTCTTCGGTGGGCGGTCTTGTGCCTGATATTTCACAGGTTGCATACGGAACAAGCAAGGCTGCAATCAATTATCTTACCAAGCTGATTGCCGTGCACGAAGCGAAAAACAGAATTCGCTGCAATGCGGTTCTTCCCGGCATGACCGCAACCGATGCGGTGCAGGAAAAACTCTCTGACGAATTCAGGGAACTTTTTCTCCGTCATATACCTTTTGGCAGAATGGGCAAACCCGAAGAAATTGCAGCAGCGGCAGTGTATTTTGCAAGTGACGAATCGGCTTACACAACAGGTCAGATACTGACTTTGTCAGGCGGATTCGGTCTTGCAACACCGCTGTATGGCGATTTGTCAGGCAAAACAAGCCGCAGATAAAGCGGACACGGAAAAAGCGGTTGCAGGGAAAATTCCTTGCAGCCGTTTTTGTTATATGGCGTTTCGTCAATTTCAACAAAATATCATCGGGCGTTTTGTGCAATATCTGCAAATTCACTCCTTGACTTTAACCTGAAAATAAGTATAATTGTCTGTCGGTAACGAAAATATTTTAAACACAAATATATTCAGAGGTATATATGCAGAATTTTGTCACATTGATCGGCCACATATTAGGTTTTGTTTCCGTAGGTTTGTTTTTTTATTCTTATCAGCGCACCCAGAAAAGAAAAATAATGGTTATTCAGACTGCTGCAACCGCTTTGAGCTGTGTACAGTATCTGCTTATAGGTGCTTTTTCGGGTTTTGCTTTAAACATAGTGTGCATTATCCGCAATTTCACTTTCTATTTCCGCGATAAAAATCAGAGCACGGACATGGTATCGCCCATTTTCTTTGCTTTGTGCATGGCAGTGGTAAGCTTTTTCTCATGGGAAGGAATCCACTCACTTCTGATAACATTGGGTCTTGTTGTCAACACTGTGTGTATGGGCATATTCGATGCAAGAAATTTCCGCAAAACAATACTCATTTCATCGTCACTGATTCTTATTTACAATATTTTCGCTTCCTCATACAGCGGCATTTTAAGCGAATCCATTTCACTCGTTTCCGTTATAATCGGAATTATCCGCTACAGAAACACACAGCAGCCCATCGAAACAACGAAAACAATTGCCGCTTAATAAAATCATTGCAAACAGGACAGAGGATGGCTCTCTGTCCTGTTTTTTGTTTTGTCGGGGCAGGAAAATTTGATTAAAAAACTTATTGCATTTTCGGAAATAAAGTGATATAATACAGAAAATTCAATATTTTTTATGGTTGAAGTTTGCAGAAGAAGCTATGCTGCCGAAGGAGTAACGCTCTCAGGCTTCCCGAAAGGGAAAGGGACTGCAAACGGACATAACTTTGGAGAAGCTCATTAAATTGAGTGCCGAAGGGGCAAGGCTGATTTCAGTTAATCTCTCAGGCAAAAGGACAAAGTTTTCAATGCCGTTTTATCGGTATAAATTTGTACTTTTTGTCGGATTACGCCTTGTAATCCGATTTTTTATTTTTATGGAGGTAATCAGAAATGGAATTGTTTTTTGAAAAAGTGGCAGAGATAAACGGCTCTGTCAACGGTGTTGTATGGGGCACATTCGGTCTTGCTCTTCTCATCGGCACGGGTGTCCTTATGACTGTTGTCACAAAGGTGTTTCAGGTGACACACATCAGGCTCTGGTGGAAGAACACAATCGGAAGCCTTTTCACCAGAAATGTTATCGGTCACTCAAAAGAGGAAGGCTCAATTTCGCCTTTCCAGGCTCTTTGCACTGCTCTTGCCGCAACGGTCGGCACAGGTAACATCGCAGGTGTTGCCGCCGCTATCTGCATCGGCGGTGCAGGCGCTGTTTTCTGGATGTGGGTTGCCGCATTCTTCGGAATGATGACCAATTTCTCGGAAAATGCTCTGGGCATTTATTTCCGCCGCCGTAATATCAAGGGCGAATGGTCAGGCGGTGCAATGTATTATCTGCGTGACGGTCTCGGCAGCAAAAAAGGCTGCAAAACAATCGGAAAAGTTCTTGCCGTTCTTTTCTGCATTTTCACAATGCTCGCATCCTTCGGCATCGGAAGCATGGGTCAGGTAAACAAGATTGTTGCCAATGTTGCAACCGCGTTTGATGTTCAGGCACTTTCGTCTGTTCAGGTTTTCGGCGGTGTTTCGCTCTATAATGTTGTTCTCGGCATTGTAATTATGGCACTTGTTGCACTTATCACTCTCGGCGGTCTCAAGAGAATTGCAAACGTTGCTGAAAAGATTGTTCCCTTTATGATTGTTCTTTTCATCGCAGGCAGCCTTATTATCATCGGCGTTAACTGTGACCAGATTATTCCCGCTTTCAAAACAATCTTCGTCAATGCTTTCAGACCCGAAGCATTTGTCGGCGGCACACTCGGTGCGGCTATCAGCGCCGCAGTGACTCAGGGCTTCAAGCGCGGCGTTTTCTCAAACGAAGCAGGTCTCGGTTCATCTGTTATGGTTCATTCAAACTCCAATATCAAAGAACCCGTAAAGCAGGGTATGTGGGGTATCTTTGAAGTTTTTGCAGACACAATGATTGTTTGCACAATGACAGCTCTTGTTGTTCTTACCTCAGGTGTATTTGATGCGAAAACAGGCGAAATCGCAGAGGGTCTTACCGATGCAACTCTTGTTGCAGGTGCGTTCAACTCCGTGTTCTCATGGGGTGATATCGGTCAGAAATTCGTTGCGGTTGCAATGTTCCTCTTTGCATTCACAACCGTTCTCGGCTGGTCGCATTACGGCTCAAAGGCATGGGAATATCTTTTCGGCGCAAAGAGCACAATCGTGTTCAAAATCATCCATGTTATCACCGTTATCTTCGGCGCGGTTATGACATCTTCACTCGCATGGGATATTTCCGATACATTCAACGGACTTATGATGATTCCCAACCTTATCGGTGTTGTTGTTCTCTTCCCCCTTGTTATGAAGATTACCAAAAACTATGTTGACCGTAAGATAAAGAAAAAGGATGTGAAACCCGTTCTTTCTTATGACCCCGAGCTTCAGCGCGAAGCCGAGGCTGATCTGAACGATTAATAAAACAGCGGTCAGCGTTATGCTTGTTGTTTTCGGCTGACCTCTTATGAAATATCAGCACAGTGCAAATCCGAGCCTTATGCCAATTGCAAAGGGTTCGGATTTGTTTTAATATAAAGCAGACAGCTCCGCTTCTGTTTGAAAGATTTATCTGTCAGGTTGTTTTATTTTCGGTTTTGTGCTACAATAACCTCAGGCGGTGATTTTTATGAAAAAAGCCAAAAATAAACAGATAATTGAGCTTGCGGTAACGACCGTACTTTTCGGTCTTATGATTTATGCCGCATACTCCCTGTGGTACATATTCCACGGCACAAACAGCGGACCCGATGTGCATCTTTACACAGGTCTGACGGGAATTGCGCTGGGCTGGTTTATGCTTCTTTTTGTGCAGACGGTGATTCCCAAATCGGGAACAGTCGGCAAAATTATTGCGTTTTTTGCAGGCAACGGTCTGCTTCACGGCATCATCTGGGGCATAAATGCAAAAATCAACGAAACCTGTAACGACAGCGATGATGTTGTGGTGAAGACTTTCACTTTTGCTTTCATTTTGTCTGCCGTTCTTCTGCTCGTAACTTTCATTGTGAGAGCAAAGGAGAAGCACAAGATTCTTAATGTTATTTTTGCCGTTATTTATTTTGTTGTTTCCTGCGGAGGTCTTGTTGTGATCAATGAAGAAAACATTCAGGCTCTTGAATATAAAAAGAATCTGAAGTTTGACACGCTGACCGCAGACGAAATGAAGATTTTGCCCTCAGAGCAGAAAATGAGTGCTGATTGGGTTGAAAAGAATCTCATTTCATCGTCTTCCTATCCCTTTACATTTTCCGTTGACGGAAAAAAATTCAATCCCGATGAATGGACAAAAACCGTGACCGATGCGGCGGAAGAAATATATCGCGGCGGAGAAACGAAATATATCACATTCACAAACGAAAATAAACTTCAGGTGACTGCAGAAGTGACCGTTTTTGAAGAGAATGCGTCTTGTCAGTGGACTGTTTATGTGAAGAATACAGGCGGCACGGATTCAGGTGTTATCAGCGATTTTTATGCCCTTGATTCATCCTTTGTCACGGGCAAAGCAGATGTTTATTATTCAATCGGCAGTGACACCAAGGCAGGCGACTTCTCACTTGTCAGAAAGAGTCTTTCTTCCGACAGAAGATTTTCGGGCAACGAGGGAAAACCGACAGAAAAATATCTGCCCTATTTTAATGTGAACGGCGCGGAAGCGGGAATTATATTCGGAATCGGCTGGACGGGTCAGTGGGAAGCGGAATTTTCGCAGACAAAAGGCAACACCGCCGTTGCAGTCAGACAGCAGAATTTTGAGGCATATCTTCTCCCCGATGAAGAGGTTCGTTCACCTCTGGTTTCCCTGACATTTTATGATAATGAAAATCCCCTCAAGGGCTTCAATCAGTTCAGACAGTGGATTGTTGATTGCGTAACACCCGATAATGTGACGAAAAAACACTACACCGTTATGGAAGTTGCAGGTCCCTTGTCAACAAAGACATCAGACGAAATCATTGAGATTCTTGACGGAATAAGTGACGATGTGTATGCGCAGACAGATGCGTTCTGGATGGATGCAGGCTGGTATAACTACAACGAAGGCTGGTATGACGGCGTTGGAAACTGGTCTGTTGACACTTCAAGATATGACAACGGCATTATTGAACTTTCGTCTTATGCAAAGAACAAGGGGCTCGGTCATGTTCTCTGGTATGAGCCTGAAAGAGTATTCCGCGGCACGGAGTTTTACACTGCAGGTTCTGCGCACGAACAGTGGCTGATAGATACGGGCGATGACCATGTGATGTGGAACCTTGCCAACGAAGATGCGCTGAAATATTATTGCGAATATCTTGCCGCATCGATGAAAGAAAACGGAGTCACCGTTTACCGTCAGGATTTCAATTTTGCGCCTTATGAATATTGGCAGAAAGCAGACAGTGAATATTACGGCGGCAGAACAGGTATCTGTGAAAACCACTACGTTACAAATGAATATAAATTTTTAGATTACCTTACAGAAAACATAGAGGGTCTTATAATAGATAACTGTGCTGCAGGCGGAACACGTAATGAAATGGATATGATGAGAAGAAGTGTGCCTATGCAATATACGGATATGCACATAGATTATCCCTCTGACAGAGTGTTCCATTACTATGAAATGTTCTCCTGGCTTCCATATTTCAGAGCACATGCTAAAAGCCGCGATGACAGAATGTACAGAAGCAGAAATCTTGATGAATTTTCGTATCTCTGTGCTATGACTCCCGCTCTTACGGCATGCCTTGATTACGATGACAGCAATAAGCTTTTTGATTGCGCAAGGAAAATGGTTCCCGTATGGAGAAAAGCGGCTGAGTATGAGCTGAACAGCGACTATTATCAGTTATCTGACCCTGAAAG